>NZ_JBITCT010000015.1:65218-221503 GCF_044453465.1 Streptomyces sp. NPDC051677 | reverse complement strand
CCGACGGACGTCGAGCTCGCCGCATAACCCCAGCAACCCCGAACCACACCAAACCCGTCAGGGGCGCCTTGACGGAAGACATAGAGGCACCCCCCCCCGCCCCGCTCCCCCGCCGCACCGCGGCGGAGACGGGTCGCGTCGGATCGGGTCGCGTCGGATCGGGTCGCGTCGGGTCGCGTCGGGTCGGACCGTCAGGGTGAGGCGATGGTCGCGATGACGGCGATGATCACGAAGATGGCGAGGAACGAGCCGAAGACGATCAGCATCTTCTTCTGGCCGTTCTGCGGATTCGGGTCGAGCAAGGGCATACGGCAAGTCTCGCACCCCGCGCCCACGAGGCTCCGTCCGGGGTCAGCGCGCGGCTTCCGCCTCCACGGTGCGGTCACGGCCCGCCAGGACGCCGACGACCGTCTGCGGGACCATCAGGGCCGCCATGAGGGCGAGGGGCAGGCCCCAGCCGCCGCTGTGCTGATAGAGCACCCCCACCAGGAGCGGGCCGGGGATGGAGATCAGATAGCCGGTGCTCTGCGCGAAGGCCGACAGCTGGGCCACGCCCGCCCCGGTCCTGGCGCGCATCCCGACCATCGTCAGGGCCAGCGGGAAGGCGCAGTTGGCGACGCCGAGCAGCAGGGCCCAGGCCCAGGCGCCCGCCGTGGGCGCGAGGTACAGGCCCGCGTATCCGACGAGTCCGCAGACGCCGAGGGCGACCACGATCGGGCCCTGCTGCGGCAGCCGGGTGGCCACACGCGGGATCACGAAGGCCAGGGGGACGCCCATCGCCATCGTCACGGCGAGGAGCAGTCCGGCGGTGCTCGCGGGCACGCCCGCGTCCCGGAAGATCTGCGGCAGCCAGCCCATGGTGACGTAGGCGGCGGTGGCCTGGAGGCCGAAGAAGACGGCGAGCGCCCAGGCGGTGCGGCTGCGGGTGATGCGCAGCGGCGCCGACGGCTGCCCCACGCGCGCGTGGGCCTGCGGGTCGGGTCGCGCTGCCCGCTCGCACCGCTCCCCCGGCTCCCGCCGCCCCGTCGGCTCCTGCCGTGCGGGCTCCTGCCGCTCCCCTGCCGGGCCCCCCTCGCCGGGCGCCGTCCCCCGGTCCCGGACGAGCAGCAGCCACGGCAGGACGGCCGCCGCCGCCAGGCCCGCCCACACCGCGAGCCCGGTCCGCCAACTGCCGCCCAGCGCCTCGGTCATGGGCACGGTGACCGCGGCGGCGGTCGACGTGCCGAGGGCCAGAGCCATCGAGTACAGGCCGGTCATGGAGCCGACGCGGTCGGGGAAGTGGCGCTTGACGATGACCGGCATCAGGACGTTGCTGACAGCGATGCCCATGAGGGCGAGGGCGCTGGCGGCGAGGAAGCCGGCCGTGCCGCCCGCGTAGGGGCGCACGAGCAGCCCCGCCGTGATGGCGGCCATGCCCGCGCACACCACCGCGCCAGGCCCGAAGCGGCGGGCGAGGCGGGGCGCCGTCACGCCGAAGACGGCGAAGCAGAGCGGCGGCACGGAGGTGAGGAGCCCGGCCACGCCGCCGCTCATGCCCAGTCCGTCGCGGACCTCTTCGAGGAGGGCGCCGAGGCTGGTGATGGCGGGGCGGAGGTTGAGGGCGGCCAGCACGATGCCGACCATGAGCAGCCGCGTCGTCCACGCGCGTGTGGCCGCTCGTGGGGGCTCACCCGCCGCCGGGGTACGCAGGGGCGTGGTCGTCCTCGTCCGTGTCCGCTCGTTCGCCATGCCGCCCATCATAGAATCATAGGATGATTGCTTGTCCATCCCGGGTTGTCCGCGCCCGCCCCACCCGTGCGAAGGTGTGCCATGCCTCTGAGCCATCCCCGTCGCTCTGCGCTCTCCGAGCAGGTCATCGCCGCGCTGCGCACCCAGATCACGTCGGGTGAGTGGCCGGTCGGCGCGCGCATCCCCACGGAGCCCGAGCTGGTCGAGCAGTTGGGCGTCGCCCGCAACACCGTCCGCGAGGCCGTCCGTGCGCTCGCGCACAACGGGCTGCTGGACATCCGGCAGGGCTCGGGCACGTACGTCGTGGCGACCAGCGAGCTGGCGGGCGTGATGCACCGCCGCTTCGCCGACGCCGACCCCCGGCACATCGCCGAGCTGCGCTCCAACCTGGAGTCGGGCGCGGCGAGGCTCGCGGCGGAGCGCCGCACGGAGAAGGACCTCAAGCAACTCGACGCGCTGGTGCTACGGCGCGAGGAGGCGTGGGAGTCGGGTGACGCGGAGGCGTTCGTGGCGGCCGACGCGACCTTCCACCTGGCGGTGGTGGCGGCGTCCCACAACGACGTCATGACGGCGATGCACGCGGACCTCGGCGAGGTGCTGCGGGACTGGCTGCGCGAGGACGTCGGCGAGGAGCTGACGCCGGAGACGTACATGGACCACACCCGGCTCATGGACGCGATCCGCGCGGGCGACGCGGAGACGGCCGCGGTCGAGGCGGCGAGCTATCCGCTGCTCTGCCGGCCCGGGCGGCTCAGACCTTCTGGTGACTGATCCAGGCCGAGCGGACTTCCTTCCAGCAGCGGCCGGTCAGCCGTACCGTCATGGCCGGTCCGGCGTCGACGGGGGCGCCGTCGGTGTCCAGGTCCCACCAGCGGTCGCACTCGATGTGGAGGATGACGCGGTCGGTGTCGGCGTAGGGGTTGTGGCAGTAGGCGACGACGTGCGAGCCGTCGACGGCGGTGCGGCACTCCGCGCCGAACGGTTCGGGCTTCGCCTGCACGCGCGCGTGGGACGACGCCTCATGAGGCGCGCAGAGCGCGATCGCGACGACGGCGGTCACTGGGGCGAGGAAACGGAACAGGCGCACAAGGGAACCTCCTCGGCAGAGCTCGGGAGGGCAGCGCGTGGGTGAACGCGCACCTCATCGTGCCTGGTCGGGGACCTCGCCCGCCCGGCCAGATAGGCCGGACGGGTGATGGGTGCGCCGGGTGCTCGTGAGCGGTGGCGTCAGGCGCCGATGGCGTGCAGACCGCCGTCCACGTGGATGATCTCGCCGGTGGTCTTGGGGAACCAGTCGCTCAGCAGCGCGACGACGCCCTTGCCGGCCGGCTCCGGGTCCTTGAGGTCCCACTCCAGCGGGGAGCGGTGGTCCCAGACGGAGGCGAGGTCGCTGAAGCCCGGGATGGACTTGGCGGCCATGGAGCCGATGGGGCCCGCCGAGATCAGGTTGCAGCGGATGTTCTGCTTGCCCAGGTCACGGGCCATGTAGCGGCTGGTGGCCTCCAGGGCGGCCTTGGCCGGGCCCATCCAGTCGTACTGCGGCCACGCGTACTGCGCGTCGAAGGTGAGGCCGACGACCGAGCCGCCGTTCTGCATCAGCGGCAGGCAGGCCATGGTCAGCGACTTCAGGGAGTACGCCGAGACGTGCATGGCGGTGGCGACGGACTCGAACGGCGTGTTGAGGAAGTTGCCGCCGAGCGCGTCCTGCGGGGCGAAGCCGATGGAGTGCACGACGCCGTCGAGGCCGCCGAGCTCCTCGCCGACGATGTCGGCCAGGCGCCCGAGGTGCTCGTCGTTCGTCACGTCGAGCTCGATGACCTTGGTGGGCTTGGGCAGCTTCTTGGCGATGCGCTCGGTCAGCGTGGGCCGCGGAAACGCGGTCAGGATGATCTCGGCGCCCTGCTCCTGGGCCAGCTTGGCCGCGTGGAAGGCGATGGAGGACTCCATCAGCACGCCGGTGATCAGGACGCGCTTGCCGTCGAGGATTCCGCTCATGGTGATCAGTGACCCATTCCCAGTCCGCCGTCAACGGGGATGACGGCTCCAGTGATGTACGAGGCGTCGTCCGAGGCGAGGAACCGCACCGTCGCGGCGATCTCCTCCGGCTGCGCGTACCGGCCGAGCGGGACCTGCGAGACGATGCCCGCGCGCTGCTCGTCGGTGAGCACCTTGGTCATGTCGGTGTCGACGAAGCCGGGCGCGACGACGTTGAAGGTGATGTTGCGCGATCCCAGCTCACGGGCGAGGGAGCGCGCGAAGCCGACCAGGGCGGCCTTGGAGGCGGAGTAGTTCGCCTGCCCGGGCGAGCCGTAGAGCCCCACGACCGACGAGATCAGGACGACACGGCCCTTCTTGGCGCGCAGCATGCCGCGGTTGGCGCGCTTGACCACGCGGAACGTGCCGGTGAGGTTGGTGTCGATGACCGAGGTGAAGTCCTCCTCGGACATGCGCATCAGGAGCTGGTCCTTGGTGACGCCCGCGTTGGCGATCAGGACCTCGACGGGGCCGTGCTCGGCCTCGATCTCCTTGTAGGCCTGCTCCACCTGCTCGGAGTCGGTGATGTCGCACTTGACCGCGAGGAAGCCGGCCGGCGGCTCCCCCGAGCGGTACGTGATGGCGACCTTGTCGCCGGCGTCGGCGAACGCGCGGGCGATGGCGAGGCCGATGCCCCGGTTTCCTCCGGTGACGAGAACCGAGCGGCTCAACGGATCACCCTTTCGATAGGGGTCTGACGCACCTGCCCGAACACGGGATGACAGGCGGCTTCCCTCGAAACCTATCGGTCCGCGTCCGGCCGGGGACATTCGGGCACCGACAGTGGCGCACGGGTCAGTCTGTGGGGTCCCTACAGAAAGTTTGCGGACGCAGCGCGGAAAGGTGTGGTCCCGGGGCCGCCGGGCGCGACATGATCGAGGCCTTCACAGGCGACGACACCAGGGAGAGACGTAGGTGCCCCATACCATCGATGAAAGTTTCACGGCACTACCCCTACGCGCCCTCGCCGACGCCGCTCTCGCACGCGCGCGTGCGCTCGGGGCGGAGCACGCGGACTTCCGGTTCGAGCGGGTGCGAGGCGCGTCCTGGCGGCTTCGGGACGCCAAGCCGGCCGGGTCGTCCGACACGACCGACCTCGGGTACGCGGTGCGGGTGGTGCACGGCGGGACGTGGGGGTTCGCCTCCGGCGTGGATCTGACGATGGACGCCGCGGCCAAGGTCGCCTCGCAGGCCGTGGCGATGGCCAAGCTCTCCGCGCAGGTGATCCAGGCCGCCGGTTCGGACGAACGTGTGGAGCTGGCCGACGAGCCGGTGCACGCCGAGCAGACGTGGGTGTCGTCGTACGAGATCGACCCGTTCACCGTGCCCGACGAGGAGAAGGCGGCGCTGCTCGCGGACTGGAGCGCGCGGCTGCTGGCGGCCAACGGGGTCAACCACGTCGACGCCTCGCTGCTCACCGTCCACGAGAACAAGTTCTACGCCGACACGGCGGGCACCGTGACCACGCAGCAGCGGGTGCGGCTGCACCCGTCGCTGACCGCGGTGTCGGTCGACGAGTCCAGCGGCGAGTTCGACTCGATGCGCACGATCGCGCCGCCCGTCGGGCGCGGCTGGGAGTACCTCACGGGCACCGGCTGGGACTGGGACGACGAGCTCGCCCGGATCCCGGAGCTGCTCGCCGAGAAGATGCGCGCGCCGAGTGTGGACCCGGGGCTGTACGACCTGGTCGTCGACCCGTCCAACCTGTGGCTGACCATCCACGAGTCCATCGGGCACGCCACCGAGCTGGACCGCGCGCTCGGCTACGAGGCCGCCTACGCCGGCACCTCCTTCGCCACCTTCGACCAGCTCGGCAAGTTGAGGTACGGCTCCGAGCTGATGAACGTCACCGGTGACCGCACCGCCGAGCACGGCCTCGCGACCATCGGCTACGACGACGAGGGCGTCGCGGGCCAGTCCTGGGACCTGGTGAAGGACGGCACGCTGGTCGGCTACCAGCTGGACCGGCGGATCGCGAAGCTCACCGGGTTCGAGCGCTCCAACGGGTGCGCCTACGCCGACTCACCGGGCCACGTGCCCGTGCAGCGCATGGCCAACGTGTCGCTGCGGCCGGATCCGGCCGGGATGTCGACGGAGGATCTCATCGGCAGCGTCGACCGGGGCATCTACGTCGTCGGCGACCGCTCGTGGTCCATCGACATGCAGCGCTACAACTTCCAGTTCACCGGCCAGCGGTTCTTCAGGATCGAGAACGGGCGGATCACCGGGCAGCTGCGGGACGTGGCCTATCAGGCGACGACGACCGACTTCTGGGGTTCGATGGCGGCGGTGGGCGGTCCGCAGACGTACGTCCTCGGCGGCGCCTTCAACTGCGGCAAGGCCCAGCCGGGCCAGGTCGCGGCGGTGTCGCACGGCTGCCCGTCGGCCCTGTTCAAGGGCGTCAACATCCTCAACACCACGCAGGAGGCCGGTCGATGAGCGCCCGTAGCAACAAGCCGCACGAGGTCGTCGAGCGCGCCCTCGAGCTGTCGCGGGCCGACGGCTGTGTCGTCATCGCCGACGAGCAGTCGACGGCGAACCTGCGCTGGGCCGGCAACGCGCTCACGACCAACGGCGTCACGCGCGGGCGCACGCTCACCGTGATCGCCACGGTCGACGGCAAGGAGGGCACCGCCTCCGGTGTCGTCTCGCGGGCCGCCGTCACCGCGGATGAGCTGGAGCCCCTGGTCCGGGCCGCCGAGGCCGCCGCGCGCGGTGCGGGACCCGCCGAGGACGCGCAGCCGCTGGTCACGGGCGCGGCGCCCGCCCCGGAGTTCACGGAGGCGCCCGCGGAGACCTCGTCGGCGGTGTTCGCGGACTTCGCGCCCGCGCTGGGCGAGGCGTTCGCACGCGCGCGTGCGGGCGGCCGCGAGCTGTACGGGTTCGCCAACCACGAGCTGGTCTCCACGTACCTGGGCACGTCGACGGGGCTGCGGCTGCGGCACGACCAGCCGAACGGGACGCTGGAGCTGAACGCCAAGTCCCCGGACCGTACGCGCTCGGCGTGGGCGGGGCGCTCGACCCGGGACTTCAAGGACGTCGACCCGGGGGCGCTCGACGCCGAGCTGGCCATGCGGCTGGGCTGGGCCGAGCGGCGCATAGAGCTGCCCGCCGGGCGGTACGAGACGCTGCTGCCGCCGACCGCGGTGGCCGACCTGATGATCTACCAGCTGTGGTCGGCGTCCGGCCGGGACGCGACCGAGGGCCGGACGGTGTTCTCACAGCCCGGCGGCGGCACCCGGCTCGGCGAGAAGCTGACCGACCTGCCGCTGACGCTGCGCAGCGACCCGCACGAGCCGGGCCTGGAGTCGGCGCCGTTCGTCATCGCGCACTCCTCGGGCGGCGACCAGTCGGTCTTCGACAACGGGCTGCCCGTACGGCCCACCGAGTGGGTCGGCGGGGGCGAGCTGAAGCATCTGACGACCACCCGGCACAGCGCGGGCCTGACCGGCCTGCCGGTGGCTCCGGGCGCGGACAACCTGATCCTGGACGGCGGCGCGGACCGCTCCCTGGAGGAGATGGTCGCGAACACCGCGCGCGGGCTGCTGCTGACCTGCCTGTGGTACATCCGCGAGGTGGACCCGGCGACGCTGCTGCTCACGGGTCTGACCCGGGACGGCGTCTACCTCGTGGAGGACGGCGAGGTCGTCGGCGAGGTGAACAACTTCCGGTTCAACGAGTCGCCGGTCGGCCTGCTGGGGCGGGCGACGGAGGCGGGGCGCACGGAGAAGACACTGCCCCGGGAGTGGAGCGACTGGTTCACCAGGGCCGCGATGCCCGCGCTGCGGGTGCCGGACTTCAATATGAGCTCTGTCAGTCAGGGCGTATAACCTCGTAGCCGGGAGTCACTCGGCCGACCGGCTCGACTGCCCGCAGAGCATCGAGAAGACCAAGAACGTCAAGAAGATCATCAAGGAGATACGAGAACCGTGACGGACATCGTCGACGAGCTGAAGTGGCGTGGCCTGTGGGCCCTGTCCACTGACGAGGACGCTTTGCGCAAGGCGCTCGCGGACGGTCCCGTCACGTTCTATTGCGGTTTCGACCCCACCGCGGCCTCGCTGCACGTGGGCCATCTGGTGCAGGTCCTCACGATGCGCCGGCTCCAGCAGGCGGGGCTGCGTCCGCTGGCCCTGGTGGGCGGGGCGACCGGTCAGATCGGCGACCCGCGCCCCACGGCGGAGCGCACGCTGAACGACCCGGAGACGGTCGCGAACTGGGTGACCCGGCTGCGCGGGCAGATCGAGCCGTTCCTGTCCTTCGAGGGCGAGAACGCCGCGGTGATGGTGAACAACCTGGACTGGACGGCCGGCCTGTCGGCCATCGAGTTCCTGCGCGACATCGGCAAGCACTTCCGCGTCAACAAGATGCTGACCAAGGACTCGGTCGCCCGGCGGCTGGAGTCCCAGGAGGGCATCAGCTACACGGAGTTCAGCTACCAGCTGCTGCAGGGCATGGACTTCCTGGAGCTGTACCGGCGGTACGGCTGCACGCTCCAGCAGGGCGGCAGCGACCAGTGGGGCAACCTCACGGCGGGCCTGGACCTGATCCACAAGCTGGAGCCCGAGGCCGAGGCGCACTGTCTGGCGACGCCGCTGATGGTCAAGGCGGACGGCACCAAGTTCGGCAAGACCGAGGGCGGCGCGGTCTGGCTCGACCCGGAGATGACGACGCCGTACGCGTTCTACCAGTTCTGGCTGAACGTGGACGACCGGGACATCTCGACGTACATGCGGATCCTGTCCTTCAAGTCCCGCGAGGAGCTGGAGGAGCTGGAGCAGCAGACGCAGGAGCGTCCGCAGGCCCGGGCCGCGCAGCGGGCGCTGGCCGAGGAGCTGACGACGCTGGTGCACGGCGCCGGCCAGACGGCCGCGGTGATCGCCGCGTCCAAGGCCCTCTTCGGTCAGGGCGAGCTGGGCGACCTCGACGAGCGGACGCTGGCCGCGGCCCTCTCCGAGGTGCCGCACGCCCGGGTCGTCGAGCTCGGGCCGGTCGTGGACCTGTTCGCCGAGGTCGGCCTGGTGGCCAGCAAGTCCGCCGCGCGGCGGACCGTGAAGGAGGGCGGGGCCTACGTGAACAACGTCAAGGTCACGGCCGAGGACGCGGTACCCGTGAAGGAGGACCTCCTGCACGGGCGGTGGCTGGTGCTGCGGCGGGGGAAGAAGAACCTGGCCGCGGTCGAGGTCACCGGCTGACCGGTGGGGCGGTAGGACGGACGACGGGGCGGCTTCCCGGGGGAAGCCGCCCCGTCGTCGTGTGCCGAGCGTTCAGGCCCGCTGCTTTCGCTTGCCCAGCGTCGCCATGTAGAGATTGTCGCCGAGGGCGACGATGATGATCGCGGCGATGAGCTGGAAGATGTGGCGCCACCAGTCGATGCCCGAGGTGGCTTCAACGCCGAAGCCGCGGGCGATCGCGTTGCCCGCGACCGCGCCCAGCATGCCGAAAATGGTGGTCAGCCAGAGCGGGCTGTGCTGCTTGCCCGGGATGATCGCCTTCGCGATCAGGCCCAGCACGAATCCCACGATGATCGCCCACAACCAGCCCATGGCTGCCTCCTCGTACGGCTCTACGTGAGCATTGCCCCTCAGTCTCGATCCGCTCGCCGTACGGCGCATGTCGGGTACGGCCGTACGCGGGACGGCGCAGAACGTCTCCCCGGGCGGGAGACGACCCGGTCTCGAAGGCGGCGCAGTCGCGGCGTAACGTGGACAGTCGGGGAGAGGCCGATGCGGGTGGACGGTGGAATGTGATGCGGAAGCAGGGTGGCGGCGGGAACGTCCAGGTGTTCCGGATCACCGGCGCCCGGCAGGGTCTCCAGGACGACGTGCGGGGCCGTCAGCGGCGGTACGTCATCTCGATGTCGGTCCGTACGGTGTCGGTGATCCTCGCGGCGACGTTGTGGAACGTGGAACGGCATGTGGCGATCGTGGCGTTGGTCCTGGGGGTGGTGCTCCCCTATGTCGCGGTGGTGATCGCCAACGCCGGACGGGAGAACGTGCCTTCGCTGCCCTCCACTTTCCTGACCGTGCCGGTGCGGCCGATGGTGACGCCTCCGAGCCCGGAAGACTCGGCGGAATCCGCTCCGGAGGGGCCGGAAAGGGAAGGCTTCGCGGAATCCCTCAGGGAGGAGCCGGCGCCCGGTCCCGCTGAGCGGCGGCCGTGAGTGGGCCATGGGTCGGCCATGAGCGGACTGTGCGCCAAGCTCAGGAAAAGCTCAGATCAATCATGTTGTTCCAGTGCCGTGGGAGCGGTCGGCCGTGACATACTTCGTACGCGCTCCGCATCCCCCGTCGGAGCGACGGACCGACGCCGGGCAGCTCCCCCCGTGGCTGCTCGGCGTCGCCTTTGTGTGCGGGTTCTCTGTGGGACGAAGCTGTGAGTGACGAGACGCCGATCTGTTCCGCCAAAGGCTGCCGTGTCGACGCGGTGTGGGTGTTGGCGTGGAACAACCCGAAGATCCATACGCCGGAGCGGCGCAAGACGTGGCTCGCGTGCGAGGAGCACCGGGAGCACCTGTCGCAGTTCCTCGGGGTTCGGGGGTTCTTGAAGGACGTCGTGTCGCTGAAGGAGTGGGAGGAGCCGGAGGACTGAGGTCCTTCAGCCTCCGATCGCCGACATGGGCCGGTCCGGCTGGACGAACGACGGGTCGTCCAGGCCCGCTCCCGCCTTCTTGCCCCACATCGCCAGGCGCCAGATGCGGGCTATCTCCTCGTCGGGGGCGCCGGAGCGCAGGGCCCCTCGCAGATCGGTCTCCTCGCGGGCGAAGAGGCAGGTGCGGACCTGGCCGTCGGCGGTGAGGCGGGTGCGGTCGCAGGCGGCGCAGAAGGGGCGGGTGACGGAGGCGATGACGCCGACGCGGTGCGGGCCGCCGTCCACCAGCCAGCGTTCGGCCGGGGCCGAGCCGCGTTCGCCCTGGCCCTCGGGGGTGAGGTCGAAGCGGGTGCGCAGGGAGGCGAGGATGTCGCCTGCCGTGACCATGCCCTCGCGCTTCCAGCCGTGTTGGGCGTCCAGCGGCATCTGCTCGATGAAGCGCAGCTCGTAGGCGTTCTCGACGGCCCAGGCCAGCAGGTCAGGGGCTTCGTCCTCGTTCAGGCCCGGCATCAGGACCGCGTTGACCTTCACCGGGGTCAGGCCTGCCGCGCGGGCGGCTTCGAGGCCTTCGAGGACGTCCTTGTGGCGGTCCCGGCGGGTGAGGGTTTTGAAGACGTCGGGGCGCAGGGTGTCGAGGGAGACGTTGACCCGGTCCAGGCCCGCCGCCTTCAGGGCCGTGGCGGTGCGGCGCAGGCCGATGCCGTTGGTCGTCAGGGACATCTGGGGGCGGGGGGTCAGGGCCGCGACCCGTTCGACGATGCCGACCAGGCCGGGGCGCAGCAGGGGCTCGCCGCCGGTGAAGCGGACTTCCTCGATGCCGAGCGTGGAGACGGCTATGTCGATCAGGCGGACGATCTCGTCGTCCGTGAGGAGGTCGGGCTTGGCCAGCCACTGCAGGCCCTCCTCGGGCATGCAGTAGGTGCAGCGCAGATTGCACCGGTCGGTCAGCGAGACTCTCAGGTCGGTGGCCGTTCGGCCATAGGTGTCGATGAGCACGTGGCCCCCTCCCTCATAGCGGATCGCTGTTCTCTCCCGTCACCTGCGAGCCTACGTGACGGCACTGACAACAACAGAGCCCGATCCCACGAGGCGGGACGCGGCCGCGTCGTAGAGAGCTACGACGCGGCCTCGGAGGGGGGTGTGGTCAGTGGGTGCTCAGTGGGCTCCGGTGCCGGTCAGGGAGCGGACCTCCAGTTCGGCGTACTTCTTGTCGTCGGGCTCTTCCTTCGACAGGAGGGTGCCGACGATGCCCAGCAGGAAGCCGACCGGGATCGAGATGAGGCCGGGGTTCTCCAGCGGGAACCAGTGGAAGTCGACGTCCGGGAACATCGAGCTGGGCTTGCCGGAGACGACCGGCGAGAACAGCACCAGGCCGACGGCGGTGACCAGGCCGCCGTAGATCGACCACAGGGCTCCGGCGGTGGTGAACCGCTTCCAGAAGAGGCTGTAGAGGATCGTCGGAAGGTTGGCGGAGGCGGCGACCGCGAAGGCCAGGGCGACCAGGCCGGCCACGTTCAGATCGCGGGCGAGGGCGCCCAGGAGGATGGAGACGGCGCCGATGCCGACCGTGGCGTAGCGGGCCGCGCTCATCTCCTGCTTCTCGGTGGCCTGGCCTCGCTTGATGACGTTCGCGTAGATGTCGTGCGCGAACGACGAGGACGAGGCGAGGGTGAGGCCGGCGACGACCGCGAGGATCGTGGCGAAGGCGACCGCCGAGATGGTGGCCAGCAGGATCGCGCCCCAGTTGGAGTCGACTCCGCCCAGATGCAGTGCCAGCAGCGGCGCTGCCGTGTTGCCGGCCTTGTTGGACGCGATGATCTCGTCCGGCTTGATCAGCGCGGCGGCGCCGAAGCCGAGGGCGAGGGTCATCAGGTAGAAGGCGCCGATCAGGCCGATGGCCCAGATGACCGACTTACGGGCGGCCTTGGCGGTGGGCACGGTGTAGAAGCGGATCAGGATGTGCGGCAGGCCGGCGGTGCCCAGGACCAGGGCGATGCCGAGGGAGATGAAGTCCAGCTTGGTGGTGCCGGTGGCGCCGTACTTCAGGCCGGGCTCCAGGAAGGCCGTGCCCTTGCCGCTGTTGTCGGCGGCCGAGCCGAGCAGGTCGGAGACGTTGAAGTCGAACTTCAGCAGCACCAGGAAGGTGAGCAGAAGAGCGCCCGCGATCAGCAGGACCGCCTTGACCATCTGGACCCAGGTGGTGCCCTTCATGCCGCCGATCGTCACGTAGACGATCATCAGGACGCCGACCAGGGCCACGATGCCGATCTTGCCGCCGTCGCTGGTGATGCCGAGGAGCAGCGAGACCAGGACGCCCGCGCCCGCCATCTGGGCCAGCAGGTAGAAGATCGAGACGACGATGGTGGAGGTGCCCGCGGCCGTGCGGACGGGGCGCTGGCGCATGCGGTACGCCAGGACGTCGCCCATCGTGTAGCGGCCGGAGTTGCGCAGCGGCTCGGCGACCAGGAGCAGGGCGACCAGCCAGGCGACGAGGAAGCCGATGGAGTACAGGAAGCCGTCGTAGCCGAAGAGGGCGATGGCGCCGGCGATGCCGAGGAAGGACGCGGCGGACATGTAGTCGCCGGAGACGGCGAGGCCGTTCTGGAAGCCGGTGAACTGGCGGCCGCCGGCGTAGAAGTCGGCGGCGTCCTTGGTCTGGCGGCCGGCCCAGACGGTGATGACGAGGGTCGCGACGACGAAGACCGCGAACAGGGTGATGATCAGGGTGCGGTGCTCGCTCGCCTCACCGGCCGCGAGCAGGGTGGTGTGCTGAGCGGGGCTCATGCGTCGCCCTCCATACGGGACTTGATGGCCTCGGCCTTGGGGTCGAACCTGGCGGCGGCCGTGCGCGCGTACCACCAGGCGATGAGGAACGTGGTGAGGAACTGGGCGAGGCCCAGGGCGAGGGCGACGTTGATGTTGCCGAAGAGCTTGGTGCCCATGAAGTCGCCCGCGTAGTTGGACAGCAGGACGTACAGCAGGTACCAGGCGATGAAGGCGACGGTCAGCGGAAAGGCGAAGCCGCGGTAGGAGCTGCGCAGTTCACCGAACTCCGCGCTCTCCTGCACCGCGACGAACTCCTCGGCGGAGGGGAGTTGGGCTGGGGTTTTCGAGGGGGGCGGTGTCTCGGTGGCCACGGAGTCTCCTCGTTGCGGATGCGGGTCGGACGGCGAGAGGAGAAGAGTTCCCTCTCGCTCCCTGCCCAAGGTCACGGGGCCGCACGGGGACGGGTTCAACGCATCGGGCGGCTTGTTCGAAGTGGCCTTCGGCAGGACATGACCAACGAGCGTGGGCCGCGTCAGGTCATGGGTCGGCAAACTCGCAGCCTGGAAATCATTGCTGGCCGGTGAGTCAGGGAGATAGCTTCGGGCGAGCACCACCCGTCATGTACCTGTCCAAGCAGCACCTGTGCTTGGACAGGTCCCGTTTCCGGATGATGTGGAGACCCCATGGCTCATCTGCCTTCCAGACGCCGCCTCGCTCTCGCGGTGCCCGTCGTGCTGTCGCTGACCGCCTCCCTCGGCTTCCTGCCGACGGCGGCCTCGGCGGCCCCGGTCACGACCTCCGCCACCCAGACCGCCGACGCTGGCACCCTGGCGTACGTCGTCAACACGAAGGTGGACCACCGCACGATCGCGTCGGTGAAGAAGGCGATCGCCGCGGCCGGCGGCAGCGTCGTCGCGGCGTACGACAAGATCGGCGTGCTCGTCGTGCACTCGGCGAACCCCGACTTCGGCTCGCGGATACGCGCGGTGCGCGGGGTGCAGTCGGCCGGTGCGACCCGTACCGCGCCGCTGAGCGCCGCCGGGACCACCGACGAGGGTGCGGCGCAGGTCCTGTCGAAGGCGGAGGCCGCGAAGATCGAGAAGGCGTCCGACGCGGCCGGCCAGAGCGAGCCGCTCGAGGCCGACCAGTGGGACCTGCGGGCGATCGGCGCCGACAAGGCCGCCGAGATCAACCCGGGCAGCAAGAAGGTGACGGTCGCCGTGATCGACACCGGCGTCGACGACACCCACCCGGATCTCGCGCCGAACTTCTCCGCGTCCCAGTCGGCGAACTGCGTCGGCGGCGTCGCGGACACCACCCCCGGCGCGTGGCGGCCGTACAACCCGGCCGAGGACTACCACGGCACGCATGTCGCCGGTGAGATCGCGGCGGCCCGCAACGGCATCGGCGTGGCGGGCGTCGCGCCCGGGGTGAAGGTCGCCGGCATCAAGGTGAGCGACCCCAAGGACGGCCTCTTCTACCCGGAGAACGTCGTCTGCGCCTTCGTGTTCGCCGCCGACCACGGCGTCGAGGTCACGAACAACAGCTACTACGTCGACCCGTGGCTGTACAACTGCATGGACGACCCCGACCAGAAGGCCATCGTCGACGCGGTCAACCGGGCCCAGCTGTACGCCCAGAAGAAGGGCACGCTCAACGTCGCCTCGGCGGGCAACTCCAACCACGACCTGGACTCCGACGCTCTCGTCGACTCCTCCAGCCCCGACGACTCCACGCCGGTGACGCGGACGGTCGACCCGCACGAGTGCTTCGACGTCCCGACCCAGCTGCCGGGCGTCGTCACGGTGAGCGCGACGGGCGTCAAGGGCGCCAAGTCGTACTACTCCAGCTACGGTCTGGGCGTCGTCGACGTCGCGGCTCCGGGCGGCGACAAGTACCAGATCCCGGACACCCCGTCGGCCAACGGGCGCGTCCTGTCGACCATGCCGAACAACGCCTACGGCTTCCTGCAGGGCACCTCGATGGCGTCGCCGCACGTGTCCGGTGTGGCCGCGCTGCTGAAGTCGACGCACCCGTGGGCGACGCCGGCCCAGCTGCAGGCGCTGCTCAAGATGCAGGCCGACAGCACGGCATGCCCGGCCGGGCCGTACGACGGCGACGGTGACGGCGTCGTGGACGCGACGTGCGTCGGCGGCAAGCGCGTCAACGGCTTCTTCGGCTTCGGCGTCGTCAACGCGCTCAAGGCCGTGAAGAAGTAGGTCGCGCAGGACTCCGTGTAGGACCCACGCAGGTTCCTGACGGTGATGCCGTCACTGCTGCATCATGCAGCCATGACTGGTATCGAGATTGCCTGGTCCGCGGTGGGCGGCGACCCCGCTCTTCTTCCGCGGGTGTCGACCGTGGTGCGGGAAGGCGCTCTTCAGGGGCGCCTTCCCGTCCGGGAGCTGGCGCGGGCCTGTACGGGCGCGTGCGCGCTGGCCGCCGCCGAGCTGGGGGCGCGGCGGGCCGGGCTCGCGAAGACGCCCGCGGTCCGGGTGGACGACGGGGCGGTGGCCACCGCGTTCACCAGTGAGCGCCAGGTGCTGGTCGACGGGCGGGCGCCGGTCCTCTTCGCCCCGCTGTCGCGGTTCTGGCGCACGGCCGACGGATGGGTGCGCACCCACGCCAACTACCCCCACCACCGCGCGCGGTTGCTGAAGGCGCTCGACCTCACCGCGCACCCCGAGGACACCGCCCCGGCCGCCGTGGAAGCGGCGCTCGCCGAACGCCGCGCCCTGGACGTGGAGAACGCGGTGTACGCGGCCGGGGGCCTGGCCGTCGCGTTGCGCACGCCCGGAGAGTGGGCCGCGCACGAGCAGGCGGCCGCGGTAGCCGCTCGCCCCCTGGTCGAGCGGGGCCGACTGGACGAGGCACGCGCGCGTGCGTTCACGCCGCTGGACGGCCCCCCGCTGCTGCCCGCCGCCGGGCTGCGCGTCCTGGACCTGACCCGGGTGCTCGCCGGACCGGTCGCCACCCGCACCCTCGCCCTGCTGGGCGCGGACGTCCTGCGTCTCGACGCGCCCCACCTGCCCGAGCTTGCCGACCAGCACGCCGACACGGACTTCGGCAAGCGCTCGGCGCTGCTGGACCTGACGGCGGACCGGCGCGCCTTCGAGGAGTTGCTCGCGGCGGCGGACGTCGTGGTCACGGGGTACCGGCCGGGCGCCCTGGACCGGTTCGGGCTCTCCCCCGAGGCGCTGGCCGAACGCCGGCCCGGGCTGGTCGTGGCACAGGTGTCGGCGTGGGGCGCGTACGGGCCGTGGAGCGGGCGGCGCGGCTTCGACAGCCTGGTGCAGACGGCCACCGGCATCGCGACCGTCGAGGGCTCGGCCGAGCGGCCCGGCGCGCTGCCCGCGCAGGCCCTCGACCACGGCACCGGCTATCTGCTGGCGGCGGCCGTGCTGCGGGCGCTGACCGAGCAGTCCCATGACGGCGGCAGTCGGTTCGTGCGGCTGGCGCTGGCGCGGACGGCGGCATGGCTGACCGAGGGCGCCGGCCGGGACGGCGGCAGCGGAACGGACGCAGGGAAGGGGGTCCGGATGGGCGAAGGGGAGGGCAAAGGGATGCCCAAGGAGGAGCGGCGGGAAGCGGGCGGCGAGGTGAGCGGCGGCGCGTACGGGGGCCCGGAGCCCTGGCTCGCGGAGACCGACAGCCGTATCGGGCGGCTGCGGTACGCCCTTCCGGCGGTGTCGTTCGACGGCGGGCCGGGCGACTGGACGCGGCCGCCCGGGGTCTGGGGGGCCGATCCGGCGCGCTGGCTCTGAGCCGCCGACGATTCACTCCCGGGTGGGCGCCACGTCCCCCGACCGCTTCAGGTCGGCTTGCCCCCTTTTGTCGTACATGGTGAAGATCCTGCCATGGCCCTCATACGACCGACCGAAGCAATCGACACCGCACGCCGTACCGGCCTCGGCCCCGGCCGGGCCGTTGCGCTGCTCGTCCTGGTGGCGCTCGGGGCACTGGTCCCCCTGCTCGGGCCGTCCGTCGCCGCGCACGGCACGGGGGAGGGCACGGCCCCGGATTCCGGCGTGGTCGCGCTGTTGCGGGCGGCGCTGTTCGCAGCGCTGTCCGTGCAGGTGGGCGAGGTGTTCGTGAGCGGACTCGTCCGGCGGCTGCCCGACGCCCCGGCCGACCGACCGGGCGACTGGGCGCCGTACGCGGCCGTCGTGGGGTTCGCCGCCGCCGCGACGGCCGGAGAGCTGGCGCCGCACGGTCACGGCTCACGGGGCGGGGTCCTCGCGCTGCTGGAGGCGATCGCGTTCGCGATGGCCGGGCTGTGCGCGCTCTCGCGCCGGCCGGACCATCAGATGTGGCCGCTCGCCGCCGTCGTCCTGGCGGAGGCGCTGCGCGCGCACCCGCCGACCGAGCACACCCCGCTGATCGGCTCCGGACTGACGGTCGTACACCTGACCTGCTCGGCCCTGTGGGCGGGCGGACTGCTGAACGTGCTCCGTACGCTGCGGCGGTGGGGCGGCGGCGAGGCGGGGGCCGCGGTGCTCGGGCTCTACGCGCGCGTGGCGGCCGTCCTGTTCGCCGGGGTGACCGCGACCGGGCTGTGCAGTTCGCTGCGCCGGCTGCCGTCGGCGAGCGTGCTCGACCAGCTCACGACAACGGCGTACGGGCGCGTGCTGCTCGCCAAGGTGCTCCTCGTCGGCGCGGTCGCCCTGCTCGCCCTGTGGGCGCGGACCCGGCTGCGCCAGGCGCCCGACCCGCTGACCGCCTGCTCCCCCGCGCGCGTGGAGATCGTCACGCTGGGTGTGGTGGTCGCGGTGTCGGGGTTGCTGACGGCATTGCCGCTGCCGACCAACGGATGACGGTCAGCGTCGTCACGTCGGAGCCGGCTGGGGGACCCCCGGCCCGGGCTGCCGGACTGCCGGGCTGTCGGGCTGCCGGGCTGCCGGGCCGCCTCGCCGCGGTGCGCCCGCGGGTCGCCGCCGCAGATGCAGGCGCGCCGCACCCATGATGCGCTTCCCAGGGTCCTTCTCGTCTCTGGTGTACGTGCGCTCAAGGGGTCGTCGAGCGTGCTGCGCCGTACGACGTCGCCGACGCGCGTCGCCCGCCGAGGGCGCCGAGGGCGCCGTGGACCAGCAGGAACTGTGCGGCGATGTAGGTGAGCATGATCCACAGGTCGGGGCGCGGGGGCTGCGGCCAGTCGGCGACGCCGGTCGCGATGAGGGTGTCGGAGAGCAGGAACAGCGCGCCGCCCGCGCCGGCGACCGGGCCGAGCCGGGTGACGGCGGAGAAGGCCATGGCCGTGAGCAGGGTGCTGTAGACGGCGACGGGGAGGCGCAGGTCCGTGGGGAGGCCGGGCCACAGCAGGGCGACGGTGGCGATCAGGGCGACGGCGTAGGGGGCGAGGAGAGCGCCGCGCGCGCGTGGGCGGCCGCTGCGCGCGAACAGCGCCAGGTAGCAGACGTGTCCGGCGGCGAAGGAGGCCATGCCGGCGAGGAAGGCGGGGTCGGCGTCACGGAGCAGCAGGACGTCGCCGCCCCAGCCGCACAGGAGGGCGGCGACCAGCGGCCGGGGCGCGCCGCGCAGGGCGGCCCAGGCGGCGAGGAGGGGCATGAGCAGCGGCTTGGCGAGGACATGCCCCGTGTCGAAGCCCGCCGCGAGGGAGATCAGGTCCACGGCCGTGGCGAGGCCGAAGGCGGCGAGCGGGAGGCGGGGGTTCACGCGGCCGCGTTCTCCTCGACCGACGACGGGGCGGGGGCGGCTGCGGCGGTCGACGCCGGCTGCCAGCCGGGCCCGCGGAACACCCGCCCCGTCCGTTCGCGCCAACCGCTCGCCGCCTTCAGGTCCTTGGCGATTGCGACGTACTCGTGCGTGGCCACCTTGATCGGGTTGAACGTGCCGATGTTCTTGGTCAACCCGTAGACGGGCCGGTCCACCTCGGGCACGAAGGAGTGGAAGAGCCGGTCCCAGACAATGAGGATGCCGCCGAAGTTGCGGTCCAGGTAGCCGCCCTGGGAGGCGTGGTGGACGCGGTGGTGGGAGGGCGTGTTGAACACGAACTCGAACCACCGGGGCAGCTTGTCGATCCGCTCGGTGTGGATCCAGAACTGGTAGACGAGGTTGGCCGAGGAGCAGAACGCGAGCGCGGCCGGGTGGACGCCGAGGGCGATCAGGGGGACGTAGAACGGCCAGACGGTCAGCGTGGTCCAGGGCTGGCGCAGCGCGGTGGTGAGGTTGAACTTCTCGCTGGAGTGGTGGACGACGTGACAGGCCCACAGGACGCGGATGACGTGGTGACCGCGGTGGGACCAGTAGTAGAAGAAGTCCTGCGCGAGCAGCATCAGCGGGAGCGTCCACCACAGGACGGGGACGCGCAGGGGCGTGAGTTCGTGGATCGCGGTGTAGATCGCGACGATCGGGATCTTCCAGAGGAAGTCGAAGAGGAGACTCCCGAGCCCCATGCCGACGCTCGTCACGGCGTCCTTCGCCTCGTACCCGGCCGCGGCCTCGTCGGGATGGATGCGGACGCTGATCATCTCGACCACGGTGAGCAGCACGAAGGCGGGTATCGACCACAGCACGACATCGGGCAGGTTCGGCATGCAGGCACCGTAGAACCGCTGGTGGGCCGCGGCTAGACGTTGTTACCCACAAGTATTCCCCACGGTACGCGCTTGCTTCTTGGCGATCTCCGCCAACGGCCCGGCGGGCCCTGCCTACGATGCCGTGGACGGCGGACGGGGAGGCCGGGGGATGCAGGGACTCGAAGTCGTGGTGGTGCGGCTGGCGTCGACGGTGGTCTCGACGGTCGCGAAGTCGATGCTCAAGCCGGGTTCGGGCGCGGGACTGGTACCGGATCCGATACGGCCGCTGCCCAGGCCGGCCGGGCCGGAGAGACTCGCGCGGGTGCTGGGCGGGCGGATCGCGGACGGGTACGCGGCGCTGCCGGAGCACGAGCGGCTGGCGGCCCTCACCGCGGTCCAGGACACGTTCGCGGCGGCGGGCGAGCTCACCTCCGACCGCTTGTTCGCGGCGGACCTCGACCCCTGGCGGCTCGCGGACGACCTGCGCCGCCCCGTGGACGACCTGGCGGAACCGGCTCGGAACCTCTACGCGGAGTTGCTGCGGCTGTGCTGCGCGCACGTCGTCGAACAGCTCACCGCACAGCCGTCGTTCGCGGCGCGCGCGGCGGTGGAGCAGACCCGGCGGACCGGGGCTCTGCTGCGGGACCGGGCGGACCCGGAGCCGCCGGCCCACCTGGCCTTCGAGCAGCGGTACGCGGACTTCGTCGCCGCGGCCCACGCCCGGCTGGAACTGTTCGGCGTCACCCTCGGTGGCCGGCGCAGTGCCGAGTGGCCGCTGGACACGGCGTACCTGAGCCTGGCCGTGAGCGGGGAGCGGCGCCACGGGCCGCCGGGCGAGGGACTGCCGGACGGGGCGTGGACGCCGGTGAAGGTGGAACAGGCGCTCGCGGACCGCCGGCGGCTGCTGCTGCGGGGCCCGGCCGGTTCGGGCAAGTCGACGCTGATGCAGTGGCTGGCGCTCAACGCAGCCCGGCGCAGCTTCGGCACGCAGCTCGCGGACTGGAACCGCTGCGTGCCGTTCGTCCTGCGACTCCGCTCGTTCACCACGCTCGACGGACTGCCGCTGCCCGAGGACTTCCTGACCGCCTCCGGCGTACCGCTGCGGGCGCCGCAGGGCTGGGTCGAGCAACTGCTGGGCAGCGGACGGGCGTTGGTCCTGGTCGACGGCGTCGACGAGGTGCCGCAGCGGCTGCGCGATCGTACGGAGAGATGGCTGAAGTCGCTGCTGACGGCCTTCCCGCAGGCCCGCTACGTGATCACCACCCGGCCGTCGGCGGTCCCGGAAGACTGGCTGGCGCCCGAGGGTTTCACGGCGCAGACCCTGCTGCCGATGGAGCGCGACGACATCCGGGCGTTCGTCCGGCACTGGCACGACGCGGCCCGCCAGGAGTGCGCCTCGGACGAGGAACGGCAGCTGCTCGACCAGTACGAGGCCGGCCTGACCGAGGCGGTGACCACCCGCCGCGACCTGGGCCGGCTCGCGACGAACCCGCTGATGTGCGCGCTGCTGTGCGCCCTGAACCGGGACCGGCGCACGTACCTGCCCCGCGCGCGCAAGGAACTGTACGACGCGGCCCTGGACATGCTGCTGGTGCGACGGGACACGGAGCGGGACATCTCCCCGGTCGAGGGCGTCGTCCTCTCCCGTGACGAACAGACGGCGCTGCTCCAGCGGCTGGCGTACTGGATGATCCGCAACGACCAGGTGGAGGCGGCCCGGGAGGAGGTCGTCTCGATGCTGGACGAGTGGCTGGCGGCGATGCCGCAGGTGCGGCAACAGGGCGACGCCGAGCAGGTCTTCGCGCACCTGTTGATCCGCAGCGGGCTGCTGCGCGAACCGGTGCCGGGTTACGTGGACTTCGTCCACCGCACCTTCCAGGACTACCTGGGGGCGAAGGCGGCCGTCGATGCCCGGGACTTCGGGGCGCTGGTGCGCAGCGCGCACGACGACCAGTGGGACGACGTCGTCCGCATGGCGGTGGGACACGCGCGCGTGGAGGAACGCACCCGGTTGCTGAGGCAGTTGCTGCGCAGGGCGGACAAGGAGCAGCGGCACCGGCACCGGCTGGTGCTGCTGGCGGCGGCGAGTCTGGAGCACGCGCCGGAGCTGGAGCCGGTGGTGCGGCGGGAAGTCGAGTCGCGGGCCGAGGAGTTGATGCCGCCGCGCTCGCCGGAGGAGGCGGAGGAGCTTGCGAAGGTCGGCGAGCTGGTGCTGGAACTGCTGCCGGGTCCGGAGGGGCTGGACGACAGGACCGCGGCCGCGGTGGTGCGGACGGCGGCGCGAGTCGGCGGGGACGCCGCGCTGGGGCTGATCGCACGGTTCCGCTCGGACAGCGGGATGGCGGTCACGGACGAACTGGCCCAATCCTGGCCCTACTTCGACGCCGGTGAGTACGCGAACCTGGTGTTGTCGGCGCTCAGGCCCCACGCCTATGTCACGGTGAGCACGCCCGAGCAGTTGGCCCAGCTGCCCGCTCTGCCGCACCTGGAGTGCATCGCCCTGAACGGTGCGCTCGGAATTCCGCCCGCGATCCTGGAGCGCGAGGGGCTCACGTACCTCTTGCTCAACGGCGACCCCACGCTGCGCGACCTGTCGCCGCTTCGGCTGCTGCCGGGCCTCAGGAGGTTCGCCGTCATGAACTGTCCGGAGGTGAGAGATCTCGAACCATTCCGGGAGCTTCCCTTGAGGGAGGTGTACCTTCACGACCTTTCGGAACGTGTGTCACTCGACCCCCTTGCCGACCTGCCGGAGCTGGAGCACCTCACGCTCGGCTTTCCGGCCGGGATCCGTCACGCCGAGGAGATTCCGGCCCGGCCCGGACTGACCGGCCTCGGCTTCACCATGGCCAGCCGCGAGATCGACGTACAGGGCCTGGAACGCTGGCCCGCACTGCGTCTACTGGCCCTCTCGGGCTCTCTGCAGGGGGGACAGGTGGACCGCGCGCAGTGTCCGAATCTGGGCGAACTTCACCTCGAATTCGCTCCCATCGACCTGACCGCTCTCCAAGGGCACCAGCGGCTTACGTCCCTTCTCCTGCGCCAGAGTCCACCGAGCTCGGGGCTCGCCCCGCTCCGCGAACTCCCGGACCTGACCCACCTGTCCCTGTGGGACTGCGGGGGTCCCATCGACCTGACTCCGCTCGCCGACCTGGAGAACCTCGTGGTGCGCACCAACAAGGGCACCCTCGTCGTCGGCGCCGAACACTTCCCGCCCGAACGCCTCAACCCCAGGACCTGACTTTCACACCCCCGCCGCCCCCAACAGCGCCCCCACCGCGTACGTCACCCCCATCGCCAGCGCTCCGCCCCCCACGTTGCGCAGCACCGCGCGCCCCGGCGCCGCCGAGCCCAGGCGGGCGCTGCTCCAGCCCGTGACGGTGAGGGCCACCAGGACCGACACGACCGTCACCGGGAGACGCCAGGCCGACGGGGGCAGGACGATGGCAAGCAGGGGGAGCAGGGCGCCGGCGGTGAAGGCGAGGAAGCTCGCCCAGGCCGCGTGCCAGGGGTTGGTGAGGTCGTCGGGGTCGATGCCGAGCTCCACGCGCGCGTGGGCCTTCAGGGCGTCCCGTTCCGTGAGCTGGACGGCGGCCTCCCGGGCCACCTCCCGGGACAGGCCCCGTTCCTCCAGCAGCTCGGTCAGCTCCTCCAGTTCGGCCGCCGGCTGCTCGCGCAGCTCCCGCCGCTCCAGCGCGAGGGCGGCCTTCTCGGAGTCCCGTTGCGTCGACATCGAGACGTACTCCCCCGCCGCCATGGACATCGACCCGGCGAGCAGACCGGCGAGGCCGGCCGTCAACAGCGCCGAGCGGTCGTCCGTCGCGCCGGCCACGCCGACGACGAGGCCCGCGGTGGAGACGATGCCGTCGTTCGCGCCGAGGACGGCGGCGCGCAGCCAGTTCAGCCGGGATCCGAGGGAGCCGTCGTGGGCCTCTGTGTGGGTGGGTTGCGTCACAGGAGGGAGGATGGCACCTCGGGCGTCATGGGCCTCGTACCGACGCTCGTGCGCCTCTACCGCCTAACCGGACGCCGTCGCCCCGCAGTTGCGCGACCACCGGCCGACGAATCGTGCGCATGCGCGCGCGTGGGGCGAACTTCCGTACGGGCCGAAGGGCTTCTGGCGCCCCTGGTCCCGGGGCAGGTGCGGCGAGGTGTCAGTGGTGGCCCGTATCCTCAGTGACCATGCTCGAAGACCACACGACGACAGCGCCGTCCCCCACGGAGTGGCCGACCGCGTACCCCCAGGGGTACGCGGTCGTTGACGTGGAGACCACGGGCCTGGCCCGGGACGACCGGATCATCTCCGCCGCCGTCTACCGGCTGGACGCGCGCGGTGAGGTCGAGGACCACTGGTACACGCTGGTCAACCCGGAGCGCGATCCGGGGCCGGTGTGGATACACGGTCTGACGAGCGAGGTGCTTGAGGGCGCGCCTCTTTTCCAGGACGTCGCCGAGGAGTTCGCGGCACGGCTCGACGGGCGGGTGCTCGTCGCCCACAACGCGGTCTTCGACTGGCAGATGATCGCGCGGGAGTACGCGCGCGCGCAGCGCGAGGCGCCGGTGCGGCAGCGGCTGTGCACCATCGCGCTCTCCAAGGAGCTGGGGCTGCCGCTGCCCAACCACAAGCTGGAGTCGCTGGCGGCCCACTTCGGCGTCGTCCAGCAGCGGGCGCACCATGCGCTCGACGACGCGCGCGTGCTCGCGGAGGCGTTCCGGCCGAGTCTGCGGGCCGCGGCGGCGGGCGGGGTCCGGCTGCCGCTGCTGGAGTGCCGGCCGCTGACGGAGTGGTCGGACCGGCCCGCGCCCCGGATCGGGCAGCAGGCGAGCGGCCCGGGCGGCGGGTACGGCGGCGGGTACGGCGGCTATCGGCCCGGCAGTTGGCGGCCCTCCCGCAAGAGGCCCGCCTGTCCGTATCCCAACCCCGGGCGGTACGAGGACGGCAAAAGACTCAAGCAGGGCATGCGGGTCGCCTTCTCGGGGGACACGTCGGTCGAGCGCGAGCTGCTGGAGGACCGCGCCACGGAGGCGGGGCTGCACGTCGCCACGAGTCTGTCCCGGGTGACCAGCCTGCTGGTCACCAACGACCCCGAATCGGGCACGTCGAAGGTGGTCAAGGCCCGGCAGTTCGGGACGCCCGTCGTGGACGAGGCCGCCTTCGGGCAACTCCTGCGGGACGTGGAGTCGGCCGAGGAGTGACCGTACGTACGGGTGATTGGCGCGCGACTCGCCCGTCGTCCGCTCGCCCGCCCGGGGGCGACGGCCCACCCTGTGGCCCATGGCGAGATGCGAAGTTTGCGGCAATGACTACGGAATGACCTTCGAGGTCCACGCCCAGGGCGCGGTGCACGTCTTCGACTGCTTCTCCTGCGCGATCCACCGTATGGCCCCCATCTGCGAGCACTGCCGGGTCCAGATCATCGGCCAGGGCGTCGAGGTCGAGGGGCACTGGTTCTGCGGCGCGCACTGCGCTCGCGCGGAGGGCAAGGTGGGGATCGTCGACAAGGTGTGAGCCGCCCCCGGAGGTCTCCCTTCCGGTACCCGCCCGAATGCGCCCCACGACCGAGTTGTACGGTCGTGGGGTGTACCGCTTCCTGTTGTCCCGGCAGTGGGTGATCCTCACGCTGGTCGCTCTCCTCCTCATCCCCACGATGATCAGGCTGGGCTTCTGGCAGATGCACCGCTACGACGAGCGCACCGCGCGCAACCAGTTGGTCTCCGACGCGCTCGGGGCCGACCCGGTGCCCGTGGAACAGCTGACCGCCCCGGGGCACACCGTCACCCGCAGCGAGCGGTACCGGAGCGTGACCGCCACGGGCACCTTCGACACCGCGCACGAGGTCGTCGTCAGGCGCCGGGTGAACGCCGACGAGACGGTCGGCTTCCACGTCCTCACGCCGCTCGTCCTGACGGACGGCAAGGTGCTGATGGTCAACCGGGGCTGGATCCCCGCGGACGGTCCGAGTCAGACCGTGTTCCCCAAGGTCCCCGCGCCGCCGAGCGGCCGGACCACCGTCATCGGGCGGCTGATGCCCGACGAGACGACCGCGGCGAGCGGCATCAAGAACCTCAAGGGGCTGCCGGACCGGCAGGTCATGCTGATCAACAGCGAGCAGCAGGCCCAGCGGCTCGGCGCCCAGGTGCTCGGCGGCTACATCGCGCAGACCGCGCCCGAGCCGAAGGGCGACAGCCCCGAGCTGGTCGGGGCGCCCGGCAAGGAGGACGCGGCCCTGAACTACGCGTACGCCATCCAGTGGTGGCTGTTCGCCGCGGGCGTCCCCTTCGGCTGGGTGGTCCAGGCCCGCCGCGAGGCCCGCGACCGGGCCCAGGCGGCAGCGAAGGAAACGGCAGAACAGGCCGAGCCGGCGGCGGTGTAGCGGCCCCCCACTCCCCGCACCGCCGACCGGCCCCGCTGCCGCGAGCGGACGAGGCGACTTGCTCGCACCGGCGGTCCGCCTCCCCCAGCTCCACCGGGCCGCCCCGGCAGGGCCCGCCCGCACGCCGACCGGCCGACCCGCACCGCTGCCGCGAGCGGACGAGGCGACTTGCTCGCACCGGCGGTCCGCCTCCCCCAACACCCCCGGGCCGCCCCGGCAGGGCCAGCCCGCACCGCCGACCGGCCGACCCGCCCCGCTGCCGCGCGCGGACGAGGCTTTCTGCTCGCACCGGCGGTCCGCCTCCCCCAGCTCCCCCTGGCCGCCCCGGCAGGGCCTGACCGCACCGGCCGGGTGGCCCGGCGTCAGCGTCAGCAGCAGCGGTTCTGCGGGTGCTGCTCGCGGTGCAGGCTGCGCAGCACCTGGTACTCCCGCCGGTTCGGCACGGGCGCCAGGGGGTGGTGGCGTCGATGCCGCTCGCAGTAGCGGTCGTACTCCGCCTCCCCGGTCAGCTCCCGCAGGTACCAGCGCACGGCCCGGACCCAGCGCGCGGCGGCCCTCACGACCGGGACTCCACCAGGGGCTCCGCGTCCCGCGCCGGCACGCCGATGCGGGAGGCGACGTACGGCGCCTCGGTCGTCGGGAGCGGAGCCGGGGACCGTACGGCGCGGACGCACACCACCGCCGCGTTCGCGATGACCACGGCGACCAGCAGCAGGAACACGGCGATCAGCACGCCGTCCACGGTGGAGTTGGCGACGACCGTGTGCATGTCGGCCGGGGACTTCGCGGGCGCGAGCACCTGGCCGGCGTCGAGGGCGTCGGCGTACTTCGCGCGCTGGGCGAAGAAGCCGATCCTGGGGTCGTCGGAGAAGATCTTCTGCCAGCCGGCGGTGAAGGTGATCGCGACCACCCAGACCAGCGGGAGGCCGGTCACCCAGGCCCAGCGCAGTCGGCCGGACTTGATCAGCACGGTCGTGCAGACGGTCAGGGCGATGGCGGCCAGCAGTTGGTTGGCGATGCCGAAGAGCGGGAAGAGCTGGTTGATTCCGCCGAGCGGGTCGGTGGCGCCGCTGTACAGGAAGTAGCCCCAGGCGGCGACGACCAGGCCGCTGCACAGCCAGATGCCGGGCTTCCAGTTGACCCGGCCGACGGGCTTCCACACGTTGCCGAGCATGTCCTGGAGCATGAAGCGGCCGACCCGGGTGCCCGCGTCCACCGTGGTCAGGATGAACAGCGCCTCGAACATGATGGCGAAGTGGTACCAGAAGGCCTTCATCGCGGTGCCGCCGAAGATGCCGGAGAAGATCTCCGACATGCCGACGGCGAGGGTGGGCGCGCCGCCGGAGCGGGCGATCAGGGTCTGCTCCTCGACCGCCTTCGCCGCGTGCGTCAGCTGGTCGGGGGTGATGGTGAAGCCGAGGCCCGCGACCGCGTGGGACGCCGACTCGGCCGTCGTGCCCAGCAGTCCGGCCGGTGCGTTCATGGCGTAGTACAGGCCCGGTTCCAGGGTGGCCGCGGCGATCAGCGCCATGATCGCGACGAAGGACTCCATCAGCATCGCGCCGTAGCCGATGAGCCGGACCTGGGACTCCTTCTCGATCAGCTTGGGGGTCGTCCCGGAGGAGACGAGCGCGTGGAAGCCGGAGAGCGCGCCGCACGCGATGGTGATGAAGAGGAAGGGGAAGAGGGAGCCGGCGAAGACCGGGCCGGCTCCCGAGGTCGCGAAGTCGCTGACCGCGTCCGCCCTGAGCACGGGCGCGGCGACGACCACGCCGACCGCCAGCAGCGCGATCGTGCCGATCTTCATGAAGGTGGAGAGGTAGTCGCGCGGGGCGAGGAGCATCCACACGGGCAGGACGGAGGCCACGAAGCCGTAGCCGATCAGGCAGAAGACGAGGGTCGTGGGGCTCAGGGTGAAGGCGTCGGCCAGGGAGGAGTTCTGCACCCAGCTGCCGCCGACGATCGCGAGCAGCAGCAGGGCCACGCCGATGAAGCTCGTCTCGACGACCCGGCCCGGGCGGATGCGGTGCAGCCAGAAGCCCATGAACAGGGCGATGGGCACGGTCATCGCGACCGAGAACGTCCCCCACGGGGAGTGGGCGAGGGCGTTGACGACGACCAGGGCCAGCACGCCCAGCAGGATGATCATGATGGCGAGGACGGCGACGAGGGCGGCGGCGCCGCCCGCCCGGCCGATCTCGTCGCGGGCCAGCTGCCCGAGGGACCTGCCGTCCCGGCGCATCGACAGGAACAGCACCACCATGTCCTGCACGGCGCCGGCGAAGATGACCCCGGCGACGATCCACAGGGTGCCGGGCAGGTAGCCCATCTGGGCCGCGAGCACGGGGCCGACCAGCGGTCCGGCGCCGGCGATCGCGGCGAAGTGGTGGCCGAGCAGCACACGGCGGTCGGTCGGCTGGAAGTCGACGCCGTCCTCGAGGCGTTCGGCGGGCGTGGCCCGGCTGTCGTCCGGCCGCAGCACGCGGCGGGCGATGAAGCGGGAGTAGAAGCGGTAGGCGATCGCGTACGAACCGAGGGCCGCGACCACCAGCCAGACCGCCGAGATCCGCTCGCCCCGGGCGAGGGCGAGGACGCCCCAGGCGACGGCGCCGAGCAGGGCGACGACGGTCCACAGCACGACGGACCTTGGTGATATACGCGACTTTTCCGGCCCCGTCAGGCCGGTTTCGGGCAGGGTGGACGAAGGCATGGCGGCTCCTGGCCTGGGCGGTGCGGCGCACCTCGTGACCCGAGGCACGCCGGGAGATCGGCGTCGGGCGGCTCTCCCGTTCGCCGGTGGTATGTGCAAGAGTTGCCCGCCCGCCGGGAGTGGTTGACAGGGAATTTCCGGCGGATTTCCCGCCGGTTCCTCGTCAACCGAAACGGCCGTCCGCGCAACTAGACCGGTAGGGACAGGCACACCAAGGACGGTGACCCATGGCC
This sequence comes from Streptomyces sp. NPDC051677, assembly GCF_044453465.1. Taxonomy (NCBI): domain Bacteria; kingdom Bacillati; phylum Actinomycetota; class Actinomycetes; order Kitasatosporales; family Streptomycetaceae; genus Streptomyces; species Streptomyces sp. NPDC051677. Next base: position 192,534 of record NZ_JBITCT010000015.1, on the reverse strand, counting down.
GACGGCGCCATGACCACGACGTTCCTCGCCGTGATCGGCGGGGCGTCGCTGCTCGCCGTGACCGCGCGGCGGCTGCGCCCCAGCGACCGGCTGCCCTCCCTGGAGGGCTGGGCGCTGGCCGACCGTTCCCTCGGCCCCGTCTGGACCTGGCTGCTGCTCGGCGGCACGATCTTCACCGCGTACACCTTCACCGCGGTCCCGGGCCTGGCGTACGGCAACGGCGCGCCCGCGTTCTTCGCGGTGCCGTACACGGTGATCGTCTGCCCGCTCGCCTTCGTGCTGCTGAGCCGGCTGTGGAGCGTGGCCCGCAGGAACGGTTACGTCACCGCCGGCGACTTCGTGCGCGGTCGGTACGGGTCGCCGCCGCTGGCCCTGGTGGTGGCGCTGACCGGGATCCTCGCGACGATGCCGTACCTGGCGCTGCAACTGCTCGGGATACGGGCGGTGTTGACCGCCGGGGGCGTGTATCCGCGGGGCGCGGCCGGCGACCTGGTGATGGTGGCGCTGTTCGCGGGGCTGGCGGTGGCCACGTACCGGCACGGGCTGCGGGCGCCCGCGGTGATCTCGGCGCTGAAGGCGGTGGCGGTGTTCGTCTCGCTGACCGCCGTGTGCTGGCTGGTGCTGCGGCGGCTCGGCGGGCCCGGAGCGGTGTTCGACGGTGCGGCGCACCGGCTCGGCGGGACGGACGTGGCGCACTCCGCGCTGGTCCTCTCCCCCGCCCAGCAGCCCGCGTACGCGACGCTCGCGCTGGGTTCCGCGCTGGCGCTGCTGATGTACCCGCATGTGCTGACGGCCGGGTTCGCCGCCGACGGGGAGCGCACCCTGCGCAAGGTCTCGGCGTTGCTGCCCGTGTGGACGGGACTGCTCGCCCTCTTCGGCTTCCTCGGCGTCGCCGCCCTCGCGGCGGGCGTGCGCGCTCCGGACGGGGGCGCCGAGGCGGCCGTCCCGATGCTCGTCGACCGGCTGATGCCCGCTCCGCTCGCCGGGCTGGTGTTCGCCGCGATCACCGTGGGCGCGCTGGTCCCGGCCGCCGTCATGTCGATCGCCGCCGCCACCGGCTTCGTACGCAACGTCTACGTCGAGTACGTCCATCCGACGGCCACGCCCAAGCGGCAGGTGCGCATCGCCAAAGCGGTGTCGCTGACCGCGAAGGCAGGAGCGGTGGCGTTCGTGTTCGGGCTGCGCGACCAGGACGCCGTCAACCTCCAGCTGTTGGGCGGCGTGTGGATCCTGCAGGTGTTCCCGGCCGTGGCCGTGGGGCTGTTCACCGGGCGGCTGCATCCGCGCGCGCTGCTCGCCGGGTGGGCGGCCGGCATGGCGGCCGGGACCTTCCTGGTCGTGCGCGAGGGGTTCTCGTCCATCGTCGGCCTGGGCTTCGGACCGCTGGAGGTCTACGCCGGGCTGGTCGCGCTGCTGCTCAACCTGACCGTCGCGGTGGCCGGCACCGCCGTCCTCGAACGTCTCGGCGTCCCGCGCGGCGCCGACACCACCGACCTGCCCTCCCGCCTGGCCCCCAGGCGGCGCCCCGAGACGGGAGCGAACCACCCGTGAGACGCAGACCCCCGATCCCCGTGCAGGAGCCTCCCGTCGTGCCGCTCACCCCCGTGGCGGGCGACCCGGCCGACCTGGAACGCGAGGCCTCGCTGGCGCGGCTCTTCGAGCTGCACTACTCCTCGATGCTGCGGCTCGCCGTGCTGCTGGGCGCGGACGACCCGGAGAACGTGGTCGCCGAGGCGTACTACCAGATCTACCGCAAGTGGCGTCGGCTGCGGGACGTGGAGGCGGCGGAGGCCTACCTGCGCTCCACCGTCTGCAATCTGACCCGGATGCGGATACGGCACCTCCAGGTCGCCCGCCGGCATGTGGAGAGCCCGCCGGAACTCCCGGACGAGACCGTGGCCTCCGCGGAGAGCACGGCGCTGCTGCGCGACGACCAGCGGGTGCTGATCGACGCCCTCCAGCAGTTGCCGTCCCGGCAGCGCGAGGCGCTCGTGCTGCGGCACTGGCTCGGGCTGAAGGAGAGCGAGATCGCCGCCGCTATGGGCATCTCCTGCGGCTCCGTCAAAACCCACACCTCCCGCGGCCTGGCCGCGCTCACCCAGGCGATGGAGGCCCGGCGATGACCGACACGGACCACACGGACCGCACCGAGCGGGAGCTGCGCGAGGCCCTGGAGGCGCTGGCCGACGGGGTGCGGCCGGCCCCGGACGCCTACCGCACGGCGCGCGGCGAGTGGCTGCGGCGCGAACGACGGCGGCGGCTGGTGCTCGCCGTGCTGATCGCCGTCGTCTTCGCGCTGGCCACGCTGATCGGCCTGTGGGTGCTGAACCAGGCCCCGTCGCACCCGGGCGTCGTCTTCTCGGGCGCCGGTGACGCGGTGAGCCTGTCGTCACCCTCCCGGCCGCACCCCTGATTGCCCCCCGGGTCCGCTGGGAACCCGCACCCCGTGGACCCCCGTATCGAGGACTACGCGCTCATCGGCGACGAACAGACCGCGGCCCTGGTCGGCGTCGACGGTTCCGTCGACTGGCTCTGCCTGCCCCGGTTCGACTCCGGCGCCTGCTTCGCCCGCCTCCTCGGAGGCGACGAGAACGGTCACTGGCGCATCGCCCCCAAGGGCGTGAAGGGCGCCTGCACCCGGCGCGCCTACCGGCCCGACACCCTCGTCCTGGACACCGAGTGGGAGACCGCCGAGGGCGCTGTCCGGGTCACTGACCTGATGCCCCAACGCGACCAGGCCCCCGACGTCGTCCGCATCGTCGAGGGAGTGCGCGGCCGGGTCACCGTCCGCAGCACGCTGCGGCTGCGTTTCGACTACGGCTGGGTCGTGCCCTGGATGCGCCGGGTCGACGGACACCGGGTGGCGATCGCCGGTCCCGACGCGGTCTGGTTCCGCAGCGAGCCGGCCGTGCGCACCTGGGGCGAGGACTTCCGCACCTACTCGGAATTCACCGTCGCCGAGGGCGAGTCGGTCGCGTTCGTGCTGACCTGGCACCCCTCGAACGAGTCCCGGCCGCCGCTCGTCGACCCGTGGGAGGCGCTGCGCACCAGCGTCGAGGACTGGCAGGAGTGGGCCGCCCGCTGCCGCTACGACGGGCCCCACCGGGACGCCGTCGTCCGCTCCCTGATCACCCTCAAGGCCCTCACCTACGCTCCCACCGGCGGCATCGTCGCCGCGCTCACCACCTCCCTGCCGGAGGAGCTGGGCGGGGTGCGCAACTGGGACTACCGCTACTGCTGGCTGCGCGACTCCACCCTCACCCTCGGCGCCCTGCTGGCGGCCGGCTACCAGGAGGAGGCCGAGAACTGGCGCAACTGGCTGCTGCGCGCCGTCGCGGGCGATCCGGCGGACCTGCAGATCATGTACGGGCTGGCGGGCGAGCGCCGGCTGCCCGAGTGCGAACTGCCGTGGCTGTCCGGCTACGGCGGCTCCACGCCCGTGCGCATCGGCAACGGAGCCGTCGACCAGCTGCAACTGGACGTCTACGGCGAGGTGATGGACTCGCTGTCGCTGGCCCGTACCTCGGGCATGTCGCCCAGGCCGCACATGTGGTCGTTGCAGAGCGCGCTGATGAAGTGGCTGGCCGAGAACTGGCGGCAGCCGGACGAGGGCCTGTGGGAGGTGCGCGGCGGCCGGCGTCAGTTCGTGCACTCCAAGGTGATGGTGTGGGTGGCCGCCGACCGGGCCGTCCGCACGCTGGAGGAGTACCCGAAGCTGCGCGGCGACCTGGAGGGCTGGCGGGCCCTGCGCGACGAGGTGCACCGCGAGGTGTGCGAGAAGGGCTACGACCCGCGGCGCAACACCTTCACCCAGTTCTACGGCTCGGCCGACCTGGACGCCTCGCTGCTGCTCATCCCGCGCGTCGGCTTCCTGCCGCCGGACGACCCGCGGGTGGTCGGCACCGTCGACGCGATCCGCGACGAACTCGGGCACGGCGGCCTGGTGCGTCGCTACAGCACCGACGGCGCGCCCGTCGACGGTCTGCCGGGCGACGAGGGCACCTTCCTGGCCTGCTCGTTCTGGCTCGCGGACGCCCTGCACATGACGGGCCGTACGCGGGAGGCGCGGGAGCTGTTCGAACGGCTCGTCGGCCTGGCCAACGACGTGGGGCTGCTGGCGGAGGAGTACGACCCGGTGGCCGGCCGGCACCTGGGCAACTTCCCGCAGGCGTTCAGTCACATCGGCCTGGTGAACACCGCCCTCGCCCTGTACGACGGCGAGGGGGCAGGATAGGGGCCATGGATCTTGGACTGAAGGACCGGGTGTACGTCGTCACCGGGGCCACGCGGGGCCTGGGCAACGCCGCCGCGCGCGAGCTCGTCGCGGACGGCGCGAAGGTCGTGCTCACCGGGCGGGACGAGAAGCGTGTCGCCGACGCCGCGGCCGAGTTGGGGGCGAACGCCGTCGGCGTCGCCGTGGACAACGCCGACGCCGGGGCGGCGGCCCGGCTGATCGCGGCGGCGCGGGAGGCCTTCGGCGGGTTCGACGGGGTGCTGGTGAGCGTGGGCGGTCCGCCGCCCGGGTTCGTCGCGGACAACACCGACGAGCAGTGGGGGGCGGCGTTCGAGTCGGTGTTCCTGGGGGCGGTCCGGCTCGCGCGGACGGCTGCCGCCGAACTGGAGGCGGGCGGCGTCATCGGGTTCGTGCTGTCGGGGTCGGTGCACGAGCCGATTCCCGGGCTGACGATCTCCAACGGGCTGCGGCCGGGGCTGGCCGGGTTCGCGAAGTCGCTCGCCGACGAGCTGGGGCCGCGGGGGATCCGCGTGGTCGGGCTGCTGCCGGCCCGGATCGACACGGATCGCGTGCGCGAGCTGGACGGACTGTCGGCCGACCCCGAGGCCACACGGGCCGCCAACGAGTCCCGCATCCCGTTGCGGCGGTACGGGACCCCGGACGAGTTCGGCCGGGCGGCCGCGTTCCTGCTCTCGCCGGCGGCCTCCTATCTGACGGGGATCATGCTGCCGGTCGACGGCGGGATGCGGCACGGGTTCTGAGCGCGCCCCCGAAGGCTCTCAGCTCACCCTTTCCGCCTTGTGTTTGGCCGCCTTCATCCGCACCCCGGCCGGCAGCGCCTTCAGGGCCGCCGAATCCTTGGCGTGGGTCAGGGCCTGGGTCGTCAGGTGGTCCAGAGTCGTCGCCGGGTCCACATGCGGCTCCAGGAGCAGGTCCACGTGTGCCTCGGGAGCCTCCCTCCGGCCGGTCAGGCGGACGTGGGCGTGGGCGACGCCGTCCATCCGGCCCGCCTCGCCCGCGAGTACGCCCTCCAGGGCGCGGCCCCGCAGCAGGGCGCCCGCGCCGTCGCCCGTGTCGACGAGGAGCTCGCCGAGCCGGCGGCGGCGCAGGACCGCGGTCAGCCACCACAGGGCGAGCAGCACCAGGAGGGCGAGGACCGCGATGACCGTCGGCCACCACCAGGTCTCGTCGCGCCAGCGGGTGCGTTCGGCGGTGGTGAGGAGGCTGTCGTGGGGGCCGTCGTGCAGCCACCAGGACGGCGGGGAGGCGCCCAGGCCGACGGCCAGGACCGCGCCGCCGACGGCGAGCAGGACCAGCCCGACGACGCCGAGGAGCACACGGTTGACGGTGCCGAGCATCGTCCTCACCCCTTCTTCCCGGGTCGCCGCACATGGACCGAGAGCGCGGGCGGCCGGGTCAGGCCCAGGCCGCGGACGGCGTCGGTGAGGACGGCTTCCAGGTCGGCGTGCACGTCGTCGAGGTCGCGGAAGTGGGAGACCACCCGGACGTCGGCCCTGCGGCGGCCGACGCGCACCCGTGCCGACTGCACGCCGGCGATCTCCATGGCCCGGTCGCGCAGCACCAGGGCGGCCGCGCCCCGGTGCAGGCCGGCGCGGACGTCGGGGCGGGGGCGGGTCATCGGCAGGACGTCCCTCAGGCCCGGGGTGACGGCCAGGACGACCAGCCACAGGCCGAGGGCGGCCGCGACCCCGGCGCCGAGCAGTACCCAGCCGTCGTCGAGGGGACGTTCGGCGAGCTGCCGGGCGAGTTCGCGCCGCCAGGCCATGACGGGCCGGTGGGCGCGGACGGCGGCGACGTCGTAGAGGAAGGCGGCCGCGACGACCAGCAGCAGCACCGCGACGACGGCGGCCGGGACGCGGCGCGCCGACCAGAACCGGTGGTTGGCGGGGCTCGTGTCACCGCCCTGCCCCTGGTCGGTGTCCTGCGGGGGCTTCTCCAGAACGGGCAGTGTGCCCTGCAAGCCTCCGGGCTCGCTCATCGCGTCCTCCCGTGTGCCACGCCGGGGGCCGATGTCAGGTGCAGCCGTTCCACCTGGACGGCGACCTCCGGAACCTCCATTCCCACCAACGCGCCTACCCGCTCCGTGACATGACGACGCACCTCATGACAGCGGGCCCCGATGTCGGTCGGGTAGTCGAGCTCCAGGTGGACTCTGACGTGCGCGGCGTCATGGTGGACCAGGACGGTGGCATGCGGGCGTCCGGCGTCCGCGGGCAGGGGGCCCACCGCCTCGCGGGCGGCCTGGGCGGCGATCTTCGCCACGACCCGGTCGGCGATCCGGGTCGCGCCGCGCCCGCCCGGGGGAACGGCTGCCGAGCGTCTGTCCGGGGCGTCGCTCCCCTCGTTCGCCATCGCCGTCGTCATCGCCGTCGTCACCGGCGCCGGTCGTCACGGGTGCGGAAGAAGTCGCCGAGTTCCAGGTCCCCCTCCAGGAACCGGCCGACGACGAAGCCGATGGCGCCCAGTGCCGCCACCAGCACGAAGGCCCCGAACCCGCCGAAGTATCCGGCGAAGCCCAGCGCCATGCCGGCGATCATGCCGACCACAGCCATGTTCAAGGTGCGCTCCCCTCGGCAGTCCTCACTGCCACCTCACTGGATCCGGGGCTCCGGCTCCTCTTCCTCTTCTTCGGGCAGTTTGACGTCGCTCACCGCGATGTTGACCTCGACGACCTCCAGTCCGGTCATCCGCTCCACGGCCGCGATCACGTTCTCGCGGACGTCCCGCGAGACCTCGGTGATCGACACGCCGTAGTCGACGACGATCTCCAGGTCGAGCGCGGTCTGCACCTCGCCGACCTCGGCCTTGACGCCGCGCGTCACGGACTTCGTCCCGCCGGGCACCCGGTCCCGTACGGCGCCGAAGGTGCGGCTCAGGCCGCTGCCCATCGCGTGCACGCCGACGACGTCCCGGGTCGCCAGGCCTGCGATCTTCTCCACGACTCCGTCGGCGATGGTGGTCCGCCCGCGGGTCGCCGGGTCCCCGCCGCCGCGCTTGGCGGAGACCTTGCGGGTCTGCAGCGGGTCGGCGCCGCTGTCAGGGGTCTGCGTCCGGTTCTGCTCCGTTGTCTCGGTCATCGCCGTACGTCCTTACGTCCGGTTTTGTCGTCCCCTCGACCACCGTAAGCGCGGTTGCCCGCCAGCGCGCCAGGAATGCGGCAGGCTGGAGGAATGACGGACGGGTGGACGAGTGCGGTGCGGCGTCAGCTGGGCCTCGGAAGACTGCTCCCCCTGGGTGGGCCGCGCGACGGCGCGTGGATCGCGGAGGGCGCGGCCGGGACGGTGCTGCGCCGGGCGGTGGACGATGTGGCCGGTGTGCGGCTGGGCGCGCTGCGGATCGCGGCGGTGGACCCTGCGGGGAGGTACGAGCCCGCCGTACCGCCGCCGCCGAGCGCGCTGCCGCCCGGACCGCTGCGGGTGACGGCGGAGTTCGCCGCCTCCTCGACCGAGCCGCTGCCGACGACGGCGGCCCGCCTGCGCACGGCCCTGGCGGCGGCCGCGACGGGCCGTCTCGGCCTGGCGGTGTCGGAGGTGGACCTGCGGGTGACGGCCCTGCTGGACGAGGACCCGGTTCCGGAGGCGGCACAGCCCCCTCCCGAGCCGTCGCCCGTCGGGCGGACCCAGCACGGCGACGAGGCACGGGCGACCGTCGCCGCCCTGTCCGTGGCAGGGGTGACCCGTATGACCGACGTCCTCGGCCGGGCGGTGCGCGTCGAGGAACGGCCGCACCCGACCGCCCTGCCGCACCGCCACGCGCGCGTGGAGATCGCGGTGAGCGCCGGCCACCAGGCCCTGGACGTGGCCAGGGAGGTGCGCAGGGCGGTGTCGGAGGCCCTACGGGATCACCCGACGGTGACCGTCGTGGTCACGGCGGTGGAGTGACGGACTGCCGCCGGGACGCGGCTCATTCGCCCACGCCGGCCATGTCCCGCAGACGGCGGCCCTGGGCGGCGCGCTCGGCGGCGCGCTGTTCGTCGTAGGTGCGCTCGCCGACGCCGCGCAGCAGGGCCTTGGTCTCGATGACGGCCTCGCGGGGCGCGGCCAGGATCGCCGCGGCCAGCTCTCGGGTCGTCGTGTCGAGTTCCTCGGCGGGCACGGCGATGTTGGCGAGCCCGGAGCTCACCGCTTCGTCGGCGTGCACGAACCGGCCCGTCAGGCAGATCTCGGCCGCGCGGCCGTAGCCGACCAGCGAGACGAGGGGATGCGTGCCCGTCAGGTCCGGTACGAGGCCCAGGCTGGTCTCCCGCATGGCGAACTGCACGTCGTCGGCGACGACGCGCAGGTCACAGGCGAGGGCCAGCTGGAAGCCCGCGCCGATGGCGTGGCCCTGGACGGCGGCGATGGACACGAGGTCGTTGCGTCGCCACCAGGTGAAGCCCTCCTGGAACCCGGCGATGGCGGCGTCGAGTTCGGCGTCGCCACTGCGCGCGAGATCGATGAAGGACGGCTCGCCCTCGATCCCCTCGGGCGTGAACATCTGCCGGTCGAGCCCCGCGGAGAAGGACTTGCCCTCGCCGCGCAGCACGACCACGCGGACGGAGCCCGGCACCAGTCGCCCGGCCTCGGCGAGTGCCCGCCACATCGCGGGGCTCTGCGCATTGCGCTTGGCCGGATTGACCAGCGTCACCGTGGCGAGCGCGTCGTCGACGGTGAGCCGTACGCCGTCCTTGTCGAGCAGGGGAACGAGTTCCTGGTCGGGCGTGGCCATGGGGTGCCTCCGATGAGTGCGGTCAGCTAGCGGTCAGCTAAATGACTGCACAGTAACCACCCGGCCGATCGAAGGACCGACCGGGTGGCCACCATCGAAGCCGGTGGGCCGCCCGGGGTCAGGACGAGGCGGCCTTCTTGCCTCGTGTCGCCCCGCCACGCCCACGGAGCGTGACGCCCGACTCGCTGAGCATCCGGTGCACGAAGCCATACGAGCGGCCGGTCTCCTCGGCCAGTGCCCGGATGCTCGCACCGGAGTCGTACTTCTTCTTCAGGTCTGCCGCGAGCTTGTCGCGCGCGGCGCCGGTCACCCGGCTGCCCTTCTTCAGAGTCTCGGCCACCCGTGCCTCCTCATGGGAAGTGCGCTCTGGTCTCCTCATGATCACCCCTCCGGGGCGCGATGGCCACCCATTCGGCAAGGTCCGTGGATGAGGGTTTTGACGACAGGAGTGCGTCCCCACAAGTGGAATCCGCGATTCCACCTGGTGGTGTTCGTGGGGCCGAACGGGTTGTTGTGCGAAGCAGCAGGTCAGGGACGCACGACGGCCGACCCCTTGTCGACAAAGGGATCGGCCGCGAAATCCGTGTAGGACACACCTCGATACGAGGAGATCTCACACAGATGATGGATCACCGGTGGGCCGAATGATCCAGAGGAATGATCCGGAACCATGGATCACGCTCTCGATCAGGCCAGAGCGACCAGATCCGCGTAGTCGGAGCCCCACAGATCCTCGACGCCGTCGGGCAGCAGGATGATCCGCTCGGGCTGCAGCGCCTCCACGGCGCCCTCGTCGTGGGTGACGAGGACGACCGCGCCCTTGTAGGTACGCAGCGCGCCGAGGATCTCCTCACGGCTGGCCGGGTCGAGGTTGTTGGTGGGCTCGTCGAGCAGCAGCACGTTGGCCGAGGAGACCACGAGGGTGGCGAGGGCCAGCCGGGTCTTCTCGCCGCCGGACAGGACACCGGCCGGCTTGTCGACGTCGTCGCCGGAGAACAGGAACGAGCCGAGCGTCTTGCGGACCTCGACCAGGTCCAGGTCGGGATTGGCGGAGCGCATGTTCTCCAGGACCGAGCGCTCGGGGTCGAGGGTCTCGTGCTCCTGGGCGTAGTAGCCGAGCTTGAGGCCGTGCCCGGGGACGACCTCGCCGGTGTCGGGCGTCTCCACCCCGCCCAGCAGCCGCAGCAGGGTCGTCTTGCCGGCGCCGTTGAGGCCGAGGATGACGACCCGGGAGCCCTTGTCGATGGCCAGGTCGACATCGGTGAAGATCTCCAGCGAGCCGTACGACTTCGACAGGCCCTCGGCCATCAGCGGCGTCTTGCCGCAGGGCGCGGGCTCCGGGAAGCGGAGCTTGGCGACCTTGTCGGAGACGCGGACCGCCTCCAGGCCGGCGAGCAGCCGGTCGGCGCGCTTGGCCATGTTCTGCGCCGCGACCGTCTTGGTGGCCTTGGCGCGCATCTTGTCGGCCTGCGAGTGCAGCGCCTGGGCCTTCTTCTCGGCGTTCTGCCGCTCGCGCTTGCGGCGCTTCTCGTCGGCCTCGCGCTGCTGCTGGTACAGCTTCCAGCCCATGTTGTAGACGTCGATCTGGGAGCGGTTGGCGTCCAGGTAGAACACCTTGTTGACGACCGTCTCGACCAGGTCGACGTCGTGGCTGATGACGATGAAGCCGCCGCGGTAGGTCTTGAGGTAGTCGCGCAGCCAGACGATCGAGTCGGCGTCGAGGTGGTTCGTCGGCTCGTCGAGGAGCAGGGTGTCCGCGTCGGAGAACAGGATGCGGGCCAGTTCCACACGGCGACGCTGACCGCCGGAGAGCGTGTGCAGGGGCTGGCCGAGCACCCGGTCGGGCAGGTTGAGCGCGGCGGCGATGGTCGCGGCCTCGGCCTCGGCGGCGTACCCGCCCTTGGTGAGGAACTCCGTCTCCTGGCGCTCGTACTGACGCATCGCCTTGTCGCGGGTGGCGCCCGAGCCGTTGGCGATCCGCTGTTCGTTCTCGCGCATCTTGCGGATCAGGACGTCCAGGCCGCGCGCGGAGAGGATGCGGTCGCGGGCGAGGACGTCGAGGTCGCCGGTGCGGGGGTCCTGCGGGAGGTAGCCGACCTCGCCGGAGCGGGTGACCTGGCCGCCGGCCGGGATGCCCTCACCGGCCAGGACCTTGGTCAGCGTGGTCTTGCCGGCGCCGTTGCGCCCGACCAGACCGATGCGGTCGCCCTTGGCTACGCGGAAGGAGGCGTTCTCGATGAGGATGCGGGCACCGGCGCGCAGCTCGATGCCGGAGGCGGAGATCACGGACAGACTCCTGTGCGGGGTCGTTGGCGGGATGGGCGGCTGAGGACGTTCCCGCCGTCTAATGCGCGAGGAGAATGGCCATGAGGCCAGTCTAACGGGACCGTGCAAGCACTTTTTCTGTGTTCGGGTGTTCGATCTCCGCGCGCGGGTGTGCGATTCGTCGCCTCCGCGCACCCCGGGCGTCCCGGCCGAGGGCCGTTGTCAGTGGTCGCTGCAAGACTTGACCGCGTACGGCATCTCCGGCAGTGATCACAAGGGAGTGATCGGTATGGCAGGCACGAACAGCGGACGACCGAGCATCTATCCGACGGTGTTGTACGCCGACGCGAAGGCGGCGATCCGTCAGCTCACGGAGGCCCTGGGCTTCACCGAACTGTCCGTGTACGAGGGGGAGGACGGCGCGGTGATGCACGCCGAGCTGGTGCAGGGCAACGGCGCGGTGATGCTCGGCTCGAAGGGCCGCGGCGGGGTCTTCGACACGGCGATGAAGGGCGCGGGCCCGGCCGGGGTGTACGTCGTGGTGGACGACGTGGACGCACACCACCGGCGGGCCGTGGAACACGGTGCGGAGATCCTGATGCCCCCGACGGACCAGGACTACGGCTCCCGGGACTACATGGCCCGGGACATCGAGGGCAACCTCTGGAGCTTCGGCACGTACGCGCCCGAGATACAGGGCTGACGCCCGCCGAGGCCGGGGCACCGGGGGCTCAGCTGCCCCCGGTGTGCACCTGGAAGGCGGCCCGGCGGACGGCCTTGGCCAGCGCCGGGTCGGGGTGCGCGGCGGCGAGCGCCACCAGCACCTGCACGGTGCGCGGGTGTCCCACGGCCCGCACCTCGGTCAGCAGGGCGGGCACGGTCGGCTGCAGCGCGGACTCCAGGTGGCGTACGAGCATCGGCGCCTCGCCGTGGTCGGCGACGGCCGCGGCGGTGTCGACCCACAGCCAGGTGGCCTCCTCCCGGGTGAGCACCTCGTGGGCGTCCTCCGGGTCGATGCCGTCGTGCTCGGCGAGCCACAGCAGCGCGTACGGCCGCAGCGCCGGCTCCTCGACGACCGCGCGGACGTCGGGCTCGGCGGGGGCGCCGACGACGCGCAGCGCCTCGAAGGCGAGGCCGCGCAGCAGGGCGTCGTCCCCGCGGGCGGCGAGCAGCAGCTCGGTGACGGCGCTGCCGACGGTCCGGGCGGCGAGCCAGGCGCGGTACTCGGCGCGGGCCGCGTTCGGGCGGAGCTGGGCGCAGCCGCGGAGCATGCCCTCGGCCGACTGCTCGATGTTCCCGGCGGGGCTCTGCGCGGCGACGCAGATCTGCTCCAGCTTGACCCAGACCGCCCAGCTGCCCAGCGGGGTCAGCGTGGCCTGTCCGGCGCCGTAGGTGAGGGCGCCCACCGAGGCGAGGGCGTGCAGGGCCCAGTCGAGGAGGGGGGCGAGTTCGGCGTCCTGGGCGGGCTCCGCCGGGTCGGCCTCGACGGCAGGGACCGGCGCGAGGGGCGTCGCGGGTTCGGAGCCGGCCCCGTAGGGGACCTCGCAGCGCTCGGTGCGCAGTTCGGTGACGCGCTGGCGCAGCAGGTCCAGGAGCTGCTCGACGGGGACGGGCCCGGCGGACAGCTGGAGGAAGGAGAGCACCTGCGGCATGGCCGAGACGACCTCGGCGACGGCGGCGGCCTCCTGCTCCCCGGGTTCCGGGGAGGCGAGCGACCAGGCGTCGAACAGGGCGACCCAGCCGCGCAGGACGGCGCTGTCGTCGCGGTCCCAGGCGCGCAGCCGCCAGCCGGGGCGGGCGCTGTCGCCGTGCACCTCGACGAGGCCGGCCAGGCGGGCGGTGTCCCAGTCGGCGCGGATCCGGTCCGTGGTCAGGCCCAGATCACTGGCCGCCCGTTCGGCGGTCGCGTCGGAGAGGGTGGCCTTGCCGTCGGTGGTCGCGGCGTCTCGGCCGGGTCCGAGGGCGTTGTCGGCCCAGCGGGCGACGCGGGCCGCGGCGGCCAGTCCGGAGCGCGCCATTCTGGCCAGCTCCGCGGGGGCCGGGGTGCCCTCCGGCGGGCGGGGTGCGGGGCGGCGCGGGCGCCGCTCGTTCACAGCTGAGGGGGCGGCGGCCAGGGGTCGCGGGCGGACGAGTCGAAGCCTGGAGTCGCGCGGGATACGGGACGTCACGGGTGCAGTCTTCCGGTTGACGGTCCGAAAACCCAAACGGAATGTCACGGCGGGCTACGGGACTGGCCAACGCACGGGGTTCCGCGAAGGGCGAGGAGACGTGTTCAGGCCAGTGGTACGGGCTTAAACGGAACGGTCGCGACCGGTCCGGGCGGCCCTGTCACGGGCTCACATGAGGGGGGTGAGGAAGCGGCGCAGGGCCTCCTCGTAGGCCGCGGGGTCGGCGTTCCACATGGCGCTGTGCGGGGCGAGCGGGACGGTGTGCAGGGCCACCAGGTCGGGGCGGCGGGCCGCGAGGCGGCGGGAGGCGCCCCAGGGGGCGACGGTGTCGTCGGGACCGTGCAGGATCAGGGTCGGGACGGTCAGCCGGGCCGGGTCGGCGGCCGTGTCGCCGTCGTCGCCGCGACCGCCGTGCAGACCGGTGCGGCCCTCGGCGGCGCGGACGGCGAGCGGCAGCAGCGGGCCGGGGGTGTGCCGGGCGGCGGCGAGGGCGCGCAGGGTCGTCCGCCAGTCCAGGACCGGGGAGTCCAGCACGAGCCCCGAGACGAGGTCGCGCAGCCCCGAGTCGGCGGCGGCGCGCAGGGCCATGGTGGCGCCGGTGGACCAGCCGAGCAGGACGACGCGTTCGGCGCCGTAGCGCACGGCGTACCGCATCGCCGCGTCCACGTCGCGCCACTCGGTCGCGCCGAGGTGGTTCAGCCCGTCCGGGGAACGGGGCGCGCCGACGTCGCCGCGGTAGGCGAGGGCGAGCACGGGGAAGCGGCGGCGGTGCAGGAAGCCCATGACGTTCAGGGCGAGTTCCCGGGTGGCGCCCAGGCCGTGCACGGCGATCACCCAGGTGCGCCGGGCGCCGGGGACGAACCACGCGGGCAGGTTGCCCAGTTCGCCGGGCACGTCGATGTCGGCGTGGTCGAGGCCGAGAGCGCTGCCGGGATCGCCGACGTACAGATTCGGGGTGAGCCAGACCGCGTCGCCGGGGTTCAGCGTGCCGTGGGTGATGCGTTCCAGGCGGCGTACGACGGTGTCGGCGGAGTGCGGGGCGGCGGGCAGGACGGCGCCGACGACCGCGTGGGAGCCGTTGCCGGAGAGGCCGTGGGCGCCGGGGCGCAGGGCGGCCAGATCGCGGGTGAGGGTGATCTGGCCGGCTGCCGTGCCGTGCACCGTGAGCCGGGGTTCGGTGGGCAGGGGCCGGCCGGGCGGCGCCTTCAGCGCGGCGTCGCTGGCGAACCGGCCGGCGGCGACACTGGCGGCGCCGGCGGCCAGGGCTGCGGTGACGGCGGCGGCCGTCGCTTTGACAGTGCGCACCCGTCCAGTGTCCCGGCCATCCTGGCGACGAGCCAGTGGAGCTCACCCGCGACGGGACGGAGGCCGCTGCCCGTACGCCCGCAGCCGCTCCCCCGCCTCCGCGACCTGTTCCTCCGTCAGGAGGGTGGGATTCCGGCCGGGCAGCGACGAGGCCGTCAGCCACAGCCGGCACATCCACTCCAGCTGGGCGGTGCGGTCGTAGGCCTGGTCGAGGGTGACGCCGTAGGTGAGGGTGCCGTGGTTCTGGAGGAGGCAGCCGGTGCGGTCGGCGAGGGCCAGGAGCATGTTCTCGGCCAACTCCTCGGTGCCGTACGTCGCATAGGGGGCGACCCGGACGGCGCCGCCGAGCGCGCCCGCCATGTAGTGGACGAGGGGGAGCTCGCCGACGAGGGTGGAGACGGCCGTGGCGTGCACGGCGTGGGTGTGGACGACCGCACCGGCGTCGGTGGCGTGGTAGACGGCGAGGTGCATGGGCAGTTCACTCGTCGGGACCAGGGCGCCGAGCACCTGCCGGCCGGTCAGGTCGACGCCCGTGACGTCGTCCGGGGTGAGCCGGTCGTAGGGCACGCCCGACGGGGTGACCAGCACGGTGTCGCCGACGCGCACGGAGACGTTGCCGGAGGTGCCGACCACGAGGCCGTCGCTCACCGTGCGGCGGGCCGTCGCCACCAGCGCCTCCCAGGCCCGCGCCTGGGCCGCACTCCAGATGCCGTCCCGCGCGTCCCGGGACTCCCGCCCGTCGCGCCGCTGCTCAGCCATGCCCCGATCCTGCCAGGGGACGGCACGACAGTCCGGCAAGGCGTGCACTGTAGGCCGGAAGCCGGTCCTCCGAAAGACCGCATATCGGCATACATCACTCTCTTGAGGCGATTGGCCGGAGATCGACCGTCATACACCGATCCCAGCGGATCTCCCCCTAACCTCTGGGTGGTTTTCGTGCACGCCGCCATTTCCGGGGGGACTCATGGCCCGCGCCCACACACCGCCCTCACTCACGTCGTCGCCCTCACCCACGTCGCCGCCCTCACCCACGTCGCTGCCCTCGCCCAGGTCGCGTCGCCGCGGCCTCGCCCTGGCGGCCTGCCTCCTGGCGCTCGCCGCGGCGGGTACCGCGCTCGCGACGGCGCCCGCCCGCGCGGCGGAGCCGCCGAAGGGGCACGACGTCTCGTCCCGCCAGAAGTCCGTCGACTGGACGAAGGCGCAGGCCGCGGGGGCGAGCTTCGTCTACGTCAAAGCGACCGAGTCCACCGGATACCGCAACCCCTACTTCGGAGCGCAGTACGAGGGCGCCGGCGCCGCCGGACTGCTCCGCGGCGCGTACCACTTCGCGCTGCCCGACCAGGGCTCGGGCACGGCGCAGGCCGATCACTTCGTGCACAACGGCGGCGCCTGGAGCCCGGACGGCCGGACCCTGCCGCCCGCCCTGGACATCGAGTACAACCCGTACGACAGCGGGCGCACGTGTTACGGGCTGGGCCGAGCGGAGATGGTCGCCTGGATCAGGGCCTTCAGCGACGAGGTGCGCCGCCTCACCGGCCGTCGCCCGGTGATCTACACGACGACCCACTGGTGGAACCTCTGCACGGGCGGCAGCGGCGCCTTCGCCGCGGATCATGCCCTGTGGATCGCCCGTTACGGCTCGGCCGACGCGGGGGTGCTGCCGGCCGGCTGGTCGGCGTGGACCTTCTGGCAGTACGCCGACAGCGGGAGCCTGCCGGGTGACCAGAATCTCTTCAACGGCTCCGCGACCCAGCTGGAGCGGCTCGCGGCGGGCCAGTAGCCGCCAAGACCCCACTCACACCCCGATATCAGACACCCTGACGCCCACCCCAGTTCATCTTCCGTTCACCCAGGTTTCCTACGGTCAACCGACCGATGACTTCGAACGATTGCCTGGGTAAATGGAAAACTTCTCGCTGATCCTCGCGATTGTGGTGGTAACCGCACTCGCGTTTGATTTCACGAACGGTTTTCATGACACCGCCAACGCGATGGCCACGACCATCTCGACCGGTGCGCTCAAGCCCAAGGTCGCGGTGGCCATGTCCGCCGCGCTCAACCTGGTGGGCGCCTTCCTCTCCGTGGAGGTCGCCAACACGATCTCCAAGGGTCTCGTCGACGAGACCGGCATCCGTCCCGAGGTCATCTTCGCCGCGTTGGTCGGCGCGATCCTCTGGAACCTGCTGACCTGGCTGGTGGGCCTGCCCTCCAGCTCCTCCCACGCCCTCATGGGCGGTCTGATCGGCGCCACCATCGCCTCGGCGGGCTTCGACGCGGTGCACGGCGACGCGCTGGTCACCAAGGTCCTCATCCCGGCGATCGCGGCCCCGATCGTCGCGGGCGTCGCCGCGTTGCTCGCGACCCGCCTCTCCTACACCCTCGGCAAGAAGGCCGACGGCAAGGCGGCCGAGAAGGGCTACCGCGCCGGCCAGATCGCCTCGGCCGGCCTGGTCTCCCTGGCCCACGGCACCAACGACGCGCAGAAGACGATGGGCATCATCACCCTCGCCCTGGTCGCCGGCGGCGCCGTGGCGCCCGACTCCGACCCGCCGGTCTGGGTCATCCTCTCCGCCGGCCTGGCCATCGCGCTCGGCACCTACCTCGGCGGCTGGCGCATCATCCGCACCATGGGCAAGGGCCTGACCGACCTGCAGCCGCAGCAGGGCTTCGCCGCCCAGACCAGCGCGGCCACGGTCATCCTGGCCTCCTCCCACCTCGGCTTCTCCCTCTCCACCACCCACTCGGTCTCCGGTGCGGTGATGGGCGCGGGCCTGGGCCGCAAGGGCGGCGTGGTCCGCTGGTCCACGGCGACCCGCATGTTCGTGGCCTGGGGCCTGACGCTCCCGGCGGCGGCGCTGGTGGGCGCGCTGGCCGAGTCGGTCACGGACCTGGGCGACTGGGGCACGGCGGTCGTGGCCGTCTTCCTGGTGGCCTCCAGCGCGGCGATCTGGAAGATCTCGCGGCGTGAGGTCGTCGACGCGTCGAACGTCAACGAGCCCGAGGAGTCGCCCGGCGTGATCACCACGGCGATCGCGGCGGTGACCCCGCCTCCGACGGGCACGGTGACCGAGGACCTGACGGCCACGATCCCGTCCCCGGCGACCGCGACCGCGCCCACCGAGCCCGCCACTCCCCCGGCCGCGGCCGTCTGAGCCCGCGCACCCGGTACGAAGGAAGAGAACCAGCATGAAGATCGACTGGGCAGCCCTGGGCTCCGTCTTCGGCGTCAGCCTCGCGGTCACCGTGGGCCTCGTCACCCTGTTCACCCTGGGCGTCATGGGCCTGTCCCGCCAGGAACGCGCCACGGCAGAGGGCGGCTCGGCCACCCTCGCGGTGACGGGCGCGTACGCGTGCTTCGCGGCGTGCGCGGCGGCGGTGGCGTACGGGATTTCGCTGATCGTGGCCTGAGACGTACAGGTTTCTCACTCGGCCCTGTCTGCGGTCGCCTTCACGGGCGGCTGCGGCAGGGCCGAGTCATGTTCTGCGCGCCGTGGGACCAGGGCGATGTGGGGTTCTGCACACTCTCCCCGTGCAGGTCAACAGCAAGTTGACGGCCCTTCCGGGGCCGTGGTGGACTGCCCGAGCCATGTACGGCGGCAGAAGAGGAAGCCGGTGCGAATCCGGCGCGGTCCCGCCACTGTCACCGGGGTAGTAAGCCCCGGGAGCCAGGAACTCTCGCCGCCGGTCTCGTCGAACCAGGGCGTGGACACCCTGAGTGAGGACATATCGCCATGCCCGCTCGGCCGTTGAGGCACAGCACCAGGTCGTTGCCCTACCCCACGGCCGGCTGAGCCCGTGCAAGCCGATCGCGTGCACGCGTACGGCGCCGCCGCCGGCCTCCTCGGCGACCTGCTCCTCGGCGATCCCCGCCGGGGGCACCCGGTCGCCGCGTTCGGCCGGGCGGCCGCAGCCGTGGAACGGGTGCTCTGGCGCGACCACCGCGGCTGGGGGGCCGTCCACACCGTCGTGTGCGCCGGTGGGGCCGTGGCCCTGGGAGCCGTCGCCCGCAAGGCCGTACGTCCCTCCCCGGCCGCTTCTCTCGGCCTCACCGCCGCCGCCACCTGGGCCGTCGTCGGCGGCGCCTCTCTCGTCCGGGAGGCCCGCGCCATCGGACGGGCCCTCGAAGCGGGGGACGTCGAAGCGGCCCGGGAACGGCTGCCGCATCTGTGCGGGCGGGATCCGCAGGCGCTGGACGCGGACGGGATAGCCCGGGCCGTCGTCGAGTCCGTCGCCGAGAACACCTCCGACGCCGTCGTCGGGGCGCTCGTGTGGGGGGCCGTCGCCGGGGCGCCGGGCCTGCTCGGGTTTCGGGCCGTCAACACCCTTGACGCCATGGTCGGGCACAGGTCGGCCCGCTACCGGCGGTTCGGGTGGGCCTCCGCGCGGCTGGACGATCTCGCCGGGTGGCCGGGGGCGCGGCTGACCGCCGTCCTGGCCGCCGTCGCGGGGGATGATCCGCGGGCCGCGGTGCGGGCCTGGCGGGGGGACGCCCACCGGCATCCCAGCCCCAACGCCGGGCCCGTCGAGGCCTCCTTCGCGGGCGCGCTCGGGGTGCGGCTGGGCGGGACGCTGTCGTACGGCGGCCGGGTCGAGCACCGGCCGGTGCTGAACGGGGCGGGCGGGCGGCCCGTCGTCGCCCAGGACATCGAACGCGCCGCGCGGCTCTCGCGCCGTGTCGGCCTGCTGGCGCTCGGCGTCACCGTCGCCGCGCGCGTCATCGTCACGACAGCGAAGGGGCGGACGACATGAGCGGGGGACTTCTCGTCGCCGGCACCACCTCCGACGCCGGCAAGAGCGTCGTCACGGCCGGGATCTGCCGATGGCTGGTGCGGCAGGGGGTCAAGGTCGCGCCCTTCAAGGCGCAGAACATGTCCCTCAACTCGTTCGTGACGCGTGCGGGCGCCGAGATCGGGCGGGCGCAGGCCATGCAGGCGCAGGCCTGCCGGGTCGAGCCGACCGCGCTGATGAATCCCGTGCTGCTCAAGCCCGGCGGCGAGCAGAGCAGTCAGGTCGTGCTGCTCGGCAAGCCCGTCGGGGAGCTCAGCGCGCGTGGCTATCACGGGGGGCGGCAGCAGAAACTCCTGGGAACCGTTCTCGACTGTCTCGCCGAGTTGCGGGGCACGTATGACGCGGTGATCTGTGAGGGGGCCGGCTCTCCTGCCGAGATCAATCTTCGGCGGACCGACATCGTGAACATGGGGATCGCCCGGAACGCCGGGCTCCCGGTCCTCGTCGTCGGCGACATCGACCGGGGCGGGGTCTTCGCCTCCTTCTTCGGGACCGTCGCGCTGCTCTCCCCCGAGGACCAGAAGCTCGTTTCCGGGTTCCTCGTCAACAAGTTCCGCGGGGACGTCTCGCTGCTGGAGCCGGGCCTCGACATGCTGCACGGGCTCACCGGGCGGCGGACGTACGGCGTGCTGCCGTTCCGGCACGGGCTCGGGATCGACGAGGAGGACGGGATGGGGGTCCCCCCGCTCAAGCGAAGTCGAGAGTGGGGGAGGGTCTCGTTGCGCGGGACGGTCCGGGAGTCGAACACCGCCCCGCCCGTCGGGGCGGACGTGCTGCGGGTCGCCGTCTGCGCGATCCCGCTGATGTCGAACTTCACGGACGTGGACGCGCTGGCCGCCGAACCGGGCGTCGTCGTGCGGTTCGTGGACCGGCCCGAGGAACTGGCCGACGCGGACCTGGTCGTCGTCCCGGGGACCCGTGGGACCGTGCGCGCCCTTCAGTGGCTGCGCGAGCGCGGCCTCGCCGACGCCCTGCGGCGGCGGGCCGCCGAGCAGCGGCCCGTCCTCGGCATCTGCGGGGGCTTCCAGATCCTGGGCGAGCGCATCGAGGACGACGTCGAGAGCCGGCGCGGACAGGTCGACGGGCTCGGCGTCCTGCCGGTGCGGGTGCGGTTCGCCCGCGAGAAGACCCTCACCCGGCCCGTCGGGGAAGCCCTCGGCGAGCCCGTCGAGGGGTACGAGATCCATCACGGGGTCGCCGAGGTCACGGGCGGTGAGGCGTTCATCTCCGATGGCGCAGGACACCGCTTGGACGGCTGCCGGGTCGGCCAGACCTGGGGCACGCACTGGCACGGCTCGCTGGAGTCGGACGGGTTCCGGCGGGCGTTCCTGCGCGAGGTGGCGGCCGCCGCGGGCCGGCGTTTCGTGCCCGCCGCCGACACCTCGTTCGCCGGGCTGCGCGAGGAGCAGCTCGACCGGCTCGGCGACCTGATCGAACAGCACGCGGACACCGACGCGCTCTGGCGGCTCATCGAGTCGGGCGCGCCGCAAGGACTGCCTTTCATTCCACCGGGAGCGCCCGCATGAGCACAGTGTTGTTGTTGTCGACCGCCGACACCGATCTGCTGGCGGCCCGGGCCGCTTCCGGCGCCGACTACCGGATCGGCAACCCGACCCGGGTGGACGTGGCGCAGGAGCTGCCCGGTCTGCTGGCCGGCGCCGACCTCGCCGTCGTCCGGCTGCTCGGCGGGAAGCGGGCCTGGGAGGACGGGCTCGCCGCGCTGAAGGCGTCCGGTGTGCCGACCGTGCTGCTGGGCGGCGAGACCGTGCCGGACGCCGAGCTGATGGCCGAGTCGTCCGTACCGGCCGGTGTGGTGGCCGAGGCGCTCAAGTACCTCGTCGAGGGCGGGCCCGCCAACCTCGCCGAGCTCGCCCGGTTCCTCTCCGACACCGTGCTGCTGACCGGCGAGGGGTTCGTCGAGCCGCAGAAGACGCCCGAGTACGGCGTCCACGGCGAGCGGGCGTTCGTCGAGGGCCGGCCGACCGTCGGCGTGCTCTTCTACCGGGCCCACGAGCTGAGCGGCAACACCGCGTTCGTGGACACCCTGTGCGACGCGATCGAGGCGCACGGGGCCAACGCCCTCCCCGTGTACTGCGGTTCGCTGCGCGGGGCGGACGCCGGGCTGTACGAGCTCCTGGGGAGGGCCGACACGCTCGTCGCCACGGTCCTCGCGGCCGGCGGCACGCACGCCTCGCAGGCCTCCGCGGGCGGGGACGAGGAGGCCTGGGACATCGGGGCGCTCGCCGACCTCGACGTGCCGGTCCTGCAAGGGCTCTGCCTGACGTCGTCGAAGAGCGCGTGGGACGAGTCCGACGCCGCCCTCTCCCCCATGGACGCGGCGATGCAGGTCGCCATCCCGGAGTTCGACGGGCGGATCATCACCGTCCCCTTCTCCTTCAAGGAGCAGGGCCCGGACGACGTCCCGGTGTACGTCGCCGACCCCGAGCGGGCCGGACGCGTCGCCGGAATCGCCGTACGGCACGCGCGGTTGAGGCACAAGGCGAACGCCGACAAGAAGCTCGCGCTGGTCTTCACCGCCTACCCGACGAAGCACTCCCGGGTCGGCAACGCGGTCGGCCTGGACACCCCCGCCTCGGCGGTGAAGGTGCTGGACGCGCTGCGGGACGCCGGGTACGGCGTCACCGAACACCCCGACAACGGGGACGAGTTGATCCATCGGCTCATCAACGCCGGGGGCCACGACGTCGAATGGCTCACCGAGGAGCAGCTGGCCGCCGCGCCCGCGCGGGTGCCGCTGGCCGACTACCGGGCCTGGTTCGACAAGCTCGATGCGAAGCTCAGGGACGCGATGCTTCAGGCGTGGGGCGAGCCGCCGGGCTCGCTGTACGTCGACGGCGACGACGTGGTGCTCGCCTCCCTGCAGTTCGGGAACGTCGTCGTGATGATCCAGCCGCCGCGCGGCTTCGGGGAGAACCCGATCGCGATCTACCACGACCCCGACATGCCGCCCTCCCACCACTACATGGCCGCGTACAGGTGGCTGGAGAACTCGTTCGGCGCCGACGCGATCGTGCACATGGGCAAGCACGGCACGATGGAGTGGCTGCCGGGCAAGGGGCTCGGGCTCAGCGGGGGCTGTGCGCCGGACGCCGTCCTCGGCGATCTGCCGCTCGTCTACCCGTTCATCGTCAACGACCCCGGCGAGGGCACCCAGGCCAAGCGGCGCGGGCACGCCACCGTCGTCGACCATCTCGTCCCGCCGATGGCCCGCGCCGACACCTACGGCGACCTGGCCAAGCTGGAGCAACTCCTCGACGAGTACGCGCTCGTCTCCGACCTGGACCCGACGAAGGCCCCGGCGGTGCGGGCGCAGATCTGGACGCTGGTGAAGGCGGCCGAGCTGCACCACGACCTGCACGTCGACGACCAGCCGGACGACGACGCGTTCGACGAGTTCGTCATGCACATCGACGGCTATCTGTGCGAGATCAAGGACGTGCAGATCCGCGACGGCCTGCACATCCTCGGCGGCGGGCCGGTCGGCGAGGCGCGGGTCAACCTCGTGCTCGCCGTGCTGCGCGCCTCGCAGGTGTGGGGCGGGCAGGCGAACGCGCTGCCGGGTCTGAGGGCGTCGTTCGCGGCCCATTTCGGGCTCAGCGAGAAGGAGTTGCTGGCCGAGCCGGGGGCGCCCGTGAAGGCGCCGGTCGAGCTGACGGACCTGGTCGAGGGCCCGTCGCGGTCGGCCGCCGACGCCATCGACCTGCTGGAGCAGCTGTGCCGGCGGGTCGCGGAGGGCATGGAGGAGCGCGGGTGGGCGGTCGCCGAGAGCCACGCCCTGGTGCGTGCGGTGCTGGGCACCGAACTCCCGGACGCCGTCGCGGTGTTGGAGTTCGCGTGCACCGAGGTCGTGCCCCGGCTGGAGAAGACCACCGACGAGATCGGCCACATCCTCAAGGCACTTGACGGCGGTTACGTCCCCGCCGGTCCGTCCGGTTCGCCGACGCGCGGACTGGTCAACGTCCTGCCGACCGGCCGCAACTTCTACTCGGTCGACCCCAAGGCCATTCCGTCCCGGCTGAGTTGGGAGGTCGGGCAGGCCCTCGCCGACTCGCTCGTGCAGCGCTACCTCCAGGACACCGGCGCCTACCCGAAGTCCGTCGGTCTGACGGTCTGGGGCACGTCCGCGATGCGCACCCAGGGCGACGACATCGCCGAGATCCTGGCGCTGCTGGGCTGCCGCCCGGTGTGGGACGACGCCTCGCGCCGCGTGACCGGGTTCGAGGTGGTCCCGCTGGAGGAGCTGGGCCGGCCGCGCATCGACGTGACCGTCCGTATCTCCGGGTTCTTCCGGGACGCGTTCCCGCACGTGGTCGGGCTGATCGACGACGCGGTGCGCGCGGTGGCGGAGCTGGCGGAGCCCGCCGAGTCCAACTTCGTGCGCGCCCACGTCGACGAGGACGCCGCCGAGCACGGCGACCGGCGGCGGGCGAGCGCCCGGGTCTTCGGCTCCAAGCCGGGGGCGTACGGGGCGGGGCTGCTGCCGCTGATCGACGCCCGCAACTGGCGCTCCGACGCGGACCTCGCCGAGGTGTACGCCGTCTGGGGCGGTTACGCCTACGGGCGCGGACTCGACGGGCGGGCGGCGCGCGGGGACATGGAGACCGCGTTCAAGCGGATCTCAGTGGCGGCGAAGAACGTCGACACGAGAGAACATGACATCGCGGACGCGGACGACTACTTCCAGTACCACGGCGGCATGGTCGCGATGGTCCGCCATCTGACCGGGGCGAGCCCCGAGGCGTACGTCGGCGACTCCGCCGTACCCGACCAGATCAAAACCCGCACCCTCGGCGAGGAGACCCACCGCGTCTTCCGCGCGCGTGTGGTCAACCCGCGCTGGATGAGCGCCATGAGGAGGCACGGCTACAAGGGGGCCTTCGAGATGGCGGCGACCGTCGACTACCTCTTCGGCTACGACGCCACGGCGGGCGTGGTCGACGACTGGATGTACGAGAAGCTGGCCTCCGAGTACGTCTTCTCGCCGGAGAACCAGGAATTCATGCGGCAGTCCAACCCCTGGGCCTTGCGCGGCATCACGGAGCGGCTGCTGGAAGCGGCGGACCGCGGGCTGTGGGCGGAGCCGGACCAGGAGACCCTGGACCGGCTCCGTACGACCTACCTCAAGCTTGAGGGAGATCTGGAGGGAGACGCGTGATCTCCCTGGGAACCCCCGCGTCAGCGGGGAGCGGTCGACCAGCTCGTGATCCCGAGTGTCGACGTTCGGACCACCCCCGCATCGGCGGGGACCAGAGCAGCAGCCTGGCAGCGTCCGCAGCTCGCGGCACCCTGCCATCGCATGAGCCACTCGAAGGAGTGATCGCAGCGTGAGCACCCCCTTCCCGTTCACTGCCGTCGTCGGCCAGGACGACTTGCGGCTCGCGCTCCTCCTCAACGCGGTGAGCCCAGCGGTTGGCGGCGTCCTCGTTCGTGGTGAGAAAGGCACCGCGAAGAGCACCGCCGTACGAGCCCTGTCGGCGCTCATGCCCGAGCTGGACGTCGTCTCCGGCTGCCGGTTCTCCTGCGACCCCGGCTCCCCCGACCCCGCCTGCCCGGACGGGCCGCACGAGCCGGGGGCGTTCGCCACCCGGCCCGCGCGGATGGTCGAGCTGCCGGTGGGCGCCTCCGAGGACCGGCTCGTCGGCGCGCTGGACATCGAGCGGGCGCTCGCGGAGGGCGTCAAGGCCTTCGAGCCGGGGCTCCTCGCCGACGCGCACCGCGGCATCCTCTACGTCGACGAGGTCAACCTCCTCCACGACCACCTCGTCGACCTGCTGCTGGACGCGGCGGCGATGGGCGCGTCGTACGTCGAGCGCGAGGGCGTCTCCGTACGGCACGCCTCGAAGTTCCTGCTCGTCGGGACCATGAACCCCGAAGAGGGCGAACTGCGGCCGCAGTTGCTCGACCGGTTCGGGCTGACGGTGGAGGTGGCCGCCTCGCGCGAGCCCGACCAGCGGGTGGAGGTCGTACGGCGGCGGCTCGCCTACGACGACGATCCGCAGGGGTTCGCCGCGCGGTGGGCGGACGAGGAGGCCGCCGTACGCGGCCGGATCGTGGCGGCGCGTGCGCTGTTGCCGTCGGTGCGGCTGGGCGACGGGGCGCTGCGGCAGATCGCGGCGACCTGCGCGGCCTTCGAGGTGGACGGCATGCGGGCCGACATCGTCATGGCGCGGACCGCCACGGCGCTGGCCGCCTGGGCCGGGCGGACGGACGTGCTCGCGGAGGACGTGCGACAGGCGGCGCTGCTCGCGCTGCCGCACCGCCGTCGCCGTAATCCCTTTGACGCGCCCGGACTCGACGAGGACAAGCTCGACGAGACGCTGGAGGAGTTCTCCGGCGAGAGCGAGGGCGACGGCGACGGCGACGAGGATCCCGATCCGGACGGGCCCGGTGGGGGCGGCGGACAGCCGCCGTCCGAGGGGCCGCAGGCCGACGGCGGCTCCGGTGCGCCGCCCGAGGCCGGGGAGGGCGGTGAGCCGCAGGCGTCGGGGGCTTCGGAGCAGTCCGCCGTCCGCTCCTCCGAGCCGTTCCGTGCGAAGGTGCTGAGCGTGCCCGGGATCGGCGAGGGCGCCGCCGGGCGGCGTTCGCGGGCGCGGACGGAGCACGGGCGGACGACAGGCGCGCGGCGGCCTCAGGGGGCCCTGACCAAGCTGCACCTGGCGGCGACCGTGCAGGCCGCCGCGCCGCATCAGCGGGCGCGGGGGCGCTCCGGGCGGGGGCTCGTGGTCCGGCGTGACGATCTGCGGCAGGCGACCCGGGAGGGGCGTGAGGGCAACCTCGTGCTGTTCGTGGTCGACGCCTCGGGGTCGATGGCAGCCCGGCAGCGGATGAGCGCGGTGAAGGGCGCCGTGCTGTCGCTGCTGCTGGACGCCTACCAGCGGCGGGACAAGGTGGGGCTGGTGACGTTCCGGGGGGCTGCCGCCGATGTGGCGTTGCCTCCCACGTCGTCCGTGGACGCGGCTGCGGCACGGCTGGAGTCGCTGCCCACGGGTGGGCGGACTCCGCTCGCCGCCGGGCTGCTCAAGGCGCACGACGTGCTGCGGGTGGAGCGGCTGCGGGATCCGGCGCGGCGCGCGCTGGTCGTCGTCGTGACGGACGGTCGCGCCACCGGTGGGCCGGAGCCCGTGGCGCTGGCCGGGCGGGCGGCTCGGTTGTTCGCGGCCGAGGGCGTCGCCTCCGTGGTCGTGGACTGCGAGTCCGGGCCGGTGCGGCTGGGGCTGGCCGGGCAGCTCGCGGGTGAACTCGGCGGTACGGCGGTGACATTGGACGAGCTGCGGGCGGACAGCATCGCCGGGCTGGTGAAGGACGTACAGAGGAGGGCCGCGTAATGCCGCAGGGGCAACCGAGTGTCGTGCCGGACGACGGGCTGACGACCCGTCAGCGTCGGAACCGTCCGTTGGTCGTCGTCCACACCGGGATCGGGAAGGGGAAGTCGACCGCCGCGTTCGGGCTCGCGTTGCGCGCCTGGAACCAGGGGTGGCCGATCGGGGTGTTCCAGTTCGTCAAGTCCGCGAAGTGGAAGGTCGGCGAGGAGAACGCGCTGCGGGTGCTGGGCGCCAGCGGTGAGGGCGGGACCGTCGACTGGCACAAGATGGGCGAGGGGTGGTCCTGGGTTCAGCGGGATGCCCAGATGGACAACGAGGAGAAGGCCCGCGAGGGCTGGGAGCAGGTCAAGCGGGACCTCGCCGCCGAGACGTACCGGCTGTACGTGCTCGACGAGTTCGCGTACCCCATGCACTGGGGGTGGGTCGACACCGATGAGGTGATCGACGTGCTGCGCGACCGGCCCGGGACCCAGCATGTCGTGATCACCGGGCGGAACGCCCCCGAGAAGCTGGTCGACCTCGCCGATCTCGTCACCGACATGTCCAAGGTCAAGCACCCGATGGACGCGGGGCAGAAGGGGCAGAAGGGCATCGAGTGGTGAGTGCCGTACCCCGGTTGGTCATCGCCGCGCCCTCCTCGGGCAGCGGCAAGACCACCGTTGCCACGGGGCTGATGGCCGCGTTCGCCGCGCGGGGGCTCGCCGTGTCCGCGCACAAGGTCGGGCCGGACTACATCGACCCCGGGTACCACTCGCTCGCCACCGGGCGGGTGGGGCGCAACCTCGACGCGTATCTGTGCGGGCCGGAGTTGGTCGGGCCGCTGTTCGCCCATGGTGCGCGCGGGTGCGATCTGGCGATCGTCGAGGGCGTGATGGGGATGTACGACGGGGCCGCGGGCGAGGGCGAACTGGCGTCCACGGCCCAGGTGGCGAAGTTGCTGCGGGCGCCGGTGGTGCTGGTGGTGGACGCCTCGTCGCAGTCCCGGTCGGTGGCGGCGCTGGTGCACGGGTTCGCCTCCTGGGATCCGCAGGTACGGGTCGGCGGCGTGATCCTCAACAAGGTCGCCTCGGACCGGCACGAGGAGCTGCTGCGGGAGGCGTTGGAGTCGGCCGGGGCGCCGGTGCTGGGCGCCTTGCGGCGGGCGCCGCAGGTGGACACGCCTTCTCGGCACCTCGGGCTGGTTCCGGTCGCCGAACGGCAGGCTGCCGCGGTCGACTCCGTCAGGGCGATGGCGGCGCAGGTCTCCGACGGATGCGACCTGGGCGCGCTGGAGGCACTCGCCCGTACTGCCGGCGCCCTCCCGGGGGGCTCCGCCCCCTGGACCCCCGTCTCGCCCAACGACGACCCCCCGTCTCGGTTGGTCAGGAAGCGGGCGCCCGTGGTCGCCGTCGCCGGTGGGGCCGCGTTCACCTTCTCCTATGCCGAGCACACCGAACTGCTCGCCGCCGCCGGCGCGGACGTGGTCACGTTCGATCCGCTGCGGGACGAGTCCCTCCCCGAGGGAAGTGCCGGGGTCGTCATCGGGGGCGGGTTTCCCGAGGTGTACGCCGCCGAGCTGTCCGCCAACGAGTCGCTGCGCAAGGAGGTCGCCGCCCTCGCGGAGCGAGGCGCGCCGGTCGCCGCCGAGTGCGCCGGGCTGCTGTACCTGTGCCGGGAGCTGGACGGGCAGCCCATGTGCGGCGTGCTCGACGCCACCGCCCGGATGTCCGAACGGCTCACCCTCGGCTACCGGGACGCCGTCGCCGTCAGCGACAGTGTGCTGGCGCCGGCCGGGACGCGGATGCGGGGGCACGAGTTTCATCGGACGGTCGTGGAGCCGGGGTCCGGGGCGGCCCCCGCGTGGGGTGTGCGGACCCCCGAGCGGCGCGTCGAAGGCTTCGTGCAACAAGGTGTGCACGCGAGTTATCTGCACACGCACTGGGCGTCCGAGCCCGGTGTGGCCCGTCGGTTCGTGGAGAGGTGCCGGACGTCATGAGCAGCAAGCTGGTCGGAGTCGGGGTGGGTCCCGGGGATCCGGAGCTGGTGACCGTCAAGGGCGTCAACGCGCTCCGGGCCGCCGATGTCGTCGTCGTGCCCGTGATGGACAGCGGTGAGCGGGGCCGGGCCGAGGCCACCGTGCTGCACTACGTGCCCGAGGAGAAGGTCGTACGGGTCGTGTTCGCGTTGAACGAGCGGACCGACCGGGCGCGGCGGGAGGCCGCCTGGGACGCCGCCGGGGAGCGGGTCGCCGCGCTGCTGCGGGAGCACGGCAGCGTCGCCTTCGCGACCATCGGCGATCCCAACGTGTACTCCACCTTCACGTACCTCGCGCAGACCGTCGTGGAGCTGGTGCCGGGGACCCGCGTCGAGACCGTGCCGGGCATCACCGCGATGCAGGATCTCGCCGCCCGGTCGGGGGCGGTGCTGACCGAGGGCACCGAACCCCTGACCCTGGTGCCGGTGACCGCCGGTTCCGCCGTGCTGAAGGACGCGCTGGCCGGGCCCGGGACGGTCGTCGCGTACAAGTTCGGGCGGCAGGCCGCCGAGGTC
The DNA here is from genome assembly GCF_044453465.1 of Streptomyces sp. NPDC051677. Classification (NCBI taxonomy): domain Bacteria; kingdom Bacillati; phylum Actinomycetota; class Actinomycetes; order Kitasatosporales; family Streptomycetaceae; genus Streptomyces; species Streptomyces sp. NPDC051677. The sequence continues at coordinate 163,174 of NZ_JBITCT010000015.1, read as the reverse complement.
GCCGAGGCGCTCAGGGAGACCGGGCGGATCGGGGACGCCGTGTGGGGGTCGGCGCTCGGGCTGGCGGAGGAGTCCATCCGGCCGGCCGCCGAACTCGACGGCGAGCCGTTGCCCTACCTGTCGACGCTGATCGCTCCCGCGCGACGCGAGGGCGGCCGGGGCGGCAAGCTGTGAGACCCGCCGGGACGGGCCCCGCGTCAGCTCGCGAGGCCCACCACCAGCCAGATGAAGGCCGCGCCCGCGATCGTGCACAGCACGGTCGAGCGGGCGGGGTGTTCGTGGTGGGCCTCGGGGAGGATCTCGGCGGCCGCCAGGTAGAGCAGCGCGCCGCCGAAGAAGCCGAGATAGCCGCCGAGCAGCTGCTCCGGGATGGTGACGAAGGACGTCGAGGCCGCGCCCGCCACCGGCGCCGCCGCGTCCGCGAACAGCATGAACTGGGCCCTGCGGCGGGCGTTCCCGTACAGGCTCGTGATCGTGTACGTGTTGAAGCCGTCCGCGAAGTCGTGGGCGATCACCGCCAGTGCCACGGCGACGCCCATGCCGCCGCCGACCTGGAAGGCCGCGCCGATCGCCACGCCGTCCATGGCGCTGTGGCCGACCATCGCCGCGGCCGCCGTCAGGCCGACCTCGGGGGCCCTGCCGTTGTGCTCCTCGGCGCCGTGCGCGGCCTGGCGCACCGCGAGCAGGCGTTCCACCAGATGGGCCAGCAGGAAGCCCGCCACGAACAGCAGGAGCGCGGCGGGGACGCCGAAGACCTCCGTGCCGGCCGCCTCCAGGGCCTCCGGCAGCAGGTCCAGGCCGACCACGCCCAGCATCAGGCCGCCGGCCAGGCCCAGCACCAGGTGACGGCGGTCGGTCACGCGTTGCGCCGTCCAGCCGCCGGCCAGCGTCATGAGGAACGCGCCGAGCGCGACGAAGACCGCCATACGCCCTTGCTATCCGATCAACCCCCGGCCGCGCACATCCGGCCACTGCCCTGACCTCCGTCACGCCCCGTTACGACCCGCTTTGAGAGGAATCGAACCCATGGCCGATGCCCCCACCGGCAAGGTGACCTTCGTCGGTGCCGGCCCCGGCGCCGCCGATCTGCTGACGTTCCGTGCCGCGCGCGCCATCGCCGAGGCCGACGTCGTGATCTGGGCCGCGAGCCTGGTCCAGGCGGAGGTTCTCGAGCATGCGCGCGAGGGTGCGGAGATCCTCGACTCGGCGACGATGTCCCTGGAGGACGTGGTCGCCGTGTACGAGCGGGCCCGGGCCGAGGGTCTGCGCGTGGCCCGCATCCACTCCGGCGATCCCGCCCTGTGGGGCGGTACGCAGGAGCAGCTCGACCGGTGCGACGAGATCGGCGTCGACACCGAGATCGTGCCCGGCGTCTCGTCCTTCTCCGCCGTCGCCGCGCTCGCCCGGCGCGAGCTGACGATCCCCGAGGTCGCGCAGTCCGTGGTGCTGACCCGCCTCGGCGGCGGCAAGACGCCGATGCCGCCCGGCGAGGAGGTGCGCGAGTTCGCCAAGCACGGCACGACGATGGCGATCTTCCTGTCGGCGGCCCGCAGCGGGCAGCTGGTGCGGGAGCTGCTGGAGGGCGGATATCCGACGGGCACCCCGGTCGTCATCGCCTACCAGGCGACCTGGCCGGAGGAGCTGGTCGTGAAGTGCACGATCGAGACGCTGGAGGCGACGGTCAAGGAGCACAAGCTCTGGAAGCACACCCTGTTCCTGGTCGGCCCGGCCCTCGACGCGCACGGCACCCGCTCGCATCTGTACCACCCGGGTCACTTCCACGGTTACCGCAAGGCCGACCCCAAGGCCCGCCGGGCCCTGCGCGAGCGGGGCGCCAGCACATGAGCCCCTCAAGTCGCCTGATCACGGTGGTCGGGACGGGGACGGGGACGGGGGCGCCGGTTCCTTCCGACGCGGTGTCCGGCGCCGAGCTCGTCGTCGGCGGGCGGCGCCACCTCGACGCCGTCCCGCTGCCCGCGACCGCCGACCGGATCGTCCTCGGACCGCTCGCGCCGGCGCTGGACGCCATCGAGGAGTACGTCGGCAAGGACCGGCGGGTGGTCGTGCTGGCCTCCGGCGACCCCGGGTTCTTCGGGATCGTGCGGGCGCTGGCGGAGCGGTTCGGGCCGGCCCGGCTGGACGTGCGGCCCGGTGTCTCCTCCGTCGCCGCCGCCTTCGCCCGGCTCGGGCTGACCTGGGACGACGCCGTCGTCGTCAGCGCGCACGGGCGGGATCCGCGGACGGCCGTCAACGTCTGCCGGGCGCACCCGAAGGTCGCCGTCCTGACCGGGCCCGGCGCCGGGCCCGCCGAGCTGGGCGCCGCGCTCGCGCGCAGTGCGCCCGGCCGGGTGCTCGTCGTCGCCTCCGCGCTCGGGGACCCGGCGCACGAGCGCGTGGAGCGGGTCTCCCCCGCCGAGGCCGCGCGGCGGGACTGGGGGACGGCGGTGAGCGTCGTCCTGTGCCTGGACGAGACCCGGGTGCTCGGTCCCGTGCGGACGCTCGCGGGCGGCGGGCGTCCGGTGGGATGGGCGCTGGCCGAGGGCGACTTCGCCCACCGCGACTCGATGATCACCAAGTTCGAGGTGCGGGCGCTGGCCCTGGCCCGGCTCGGTCCGCGCCCCGGCGACCTGGTCTGGGACGTGGGCTCCGGGTCGGGGTCCGTGGCCGTGGAGTGCGCGCGGCTCGGAGCCGCCGTCAGCGCGGTCGAGAAGGCGGCGGACGGGGTGGCACGCATCCGCGCCAACGCCGGTGCGCACGGCGTCGACGTGCAGGTCGTGCACGGCAGCGCGCCCGATGCGCTGGCCGAACTCGACGCCCCCGACGCCGTGTTCGTCGGCGGCGGCGGGCGCGAGCTGCCGGACATCGTCGGCGTGTGCGCGCGGCGGGCCCGGCGGACCGTGGTCGTCGCGATGGCCGCCCTGGACCGGGTGCCGGCGGTGCGGACCGCGCTGACGGACGCCGGGTTCGACGTCGACGGGGTGCTGCTGCAGTCCTCGCGACTGGCGCCGCTGCCGGGGGACGTCACCCGGCTCGCGGCGACCAACCCCGTCTTCCTGCTGTGGGGGGCTCGAACCCCCGCCAGCTCAACACCCCTTGATCGAGAAGGAGTTGCTCTGTGATCGGCCTCATTTCCGCCACCGCGGCGGGGGCGGCGGCACGCGACCGGCTGGCCGCGGCGTGGCCGGAGCGCACGCGCGCGTACGACGGACCCGTCGGGGACGCCGTACGGCGGGCGTTCGCGGAGTGCGAGCAGCTCGTGTGCTTCCTGGCGACGGGGGCCGTCGTCCGGCTCGTCGCGCCGCTGCTCGGCGACAAGGCGTCCGACCCGGGTGTGGTGTGCGTGGACGAGGCCGGGCGGTTCGCCGTGTCGCTGGTCGGCGGGCACGGCGGCGGCGCCAACGAACTCGCCCGCGAGGTGGGTGAGTTGCTGGGCGCCGAGCCGGTGGTGACCACGGCCACGGACGCCGTCGGCATCCCCGGTCTGGACACCCTCGGCCTGCCCGTGGAAGGCGATGTGGCGGGCGTGACGCGGGCCCTGCTCGACGGGGAGCCGGTCGCGCTGGACGCCGAGGCAGCGTGGCCGCTGCCGCCGCTGCCGTTCGCCGGGCGGGGCACGCGCACCGTCCGGCTGACGGACCGTGCGATCGAACCCGCCGACGGCGAGGTGCTGCTGCGTCCGCCGTCCCTCGTCGTCGGCGTCGGCGCCTCCAAGGGCGCGCCGGCCGAGGAGGTGCTCGCTCTGGTCGAGGGCGCGTTGCGGGACGCCGGACTGTCCCCTCGCAGCGTCGCCGCGCTCGCCACGGTGGACGCCAAGCGCGAGGAACCCGGCATCGTCGAGGCCGCCGCGCGGCTCGGGGCGCCCGTGGTGACGTACTCCGCCGAGGAGTTGGCCGCCGTCGAGGTGCCGAACCCCTCCGGCGCGCCGCTCGCCGCCGTCGGCACGCCCTCCGTCGCGGAGGCGGCCGCGCTCGTCGGCGGGGGTGAACTCCTCGTGCCCAAGCGGAAGTCGGAGCGTGCGGACGGGCAGCCCGCGATGGCGACCTGCGCCGTCGTACGGCGGCCCGGACGCGGGCGGCTCGCGGTGGTGGGGCTCGGGCCCGGCGCGCGGGACCTGCTCACCCCGCGCGCGAAAGCGGAGCTGCGGCGGGCCGCGGTGCTCGTCGGGCTCGACCAGTACGTCGACCAGATCCGCGACCTGCTGCGGCCCGGCACCCGGATCCTCGCGTCGGGGCTCGGGGCCGAGGAGGAGCGGGCCCGCACGGCCGTCGCCGAGGCCCGGCGCGGGCAGGCCGTCGCGCTGATCGGCAGCGGGGACGCGGGCGTGTACGCCATGGCCTCCCCCGCGCTCGCCGAGGCGTCCGACGACATCGACGTGGTCGGGGTGCCCGGCGTGACCGCCGCGCTCGCGGCCGGAGCGATCCTCGGTGCGCCGCTCGGCCACGACCATGTGTCGATCAGCCTGTCCGACCTGCACACACCGTGGGAGGTCATCGAGCGGCGGGTGCGGGCGGCGGCCGAGGCGGACATCGTCGTCACCTTCTACAACCCCCGTTCCCGGGGCCGCGACTGGCAGCTGCCCAAGGCGCTGTCGATCCTCGCCGAGCACCGGGAGCCGACGACGCCGGTGGGCGTCGTCCGCAACGCGTCACGGCCGGACGGCAGCAGCCGCCTGACGACGCTCGCGGAGCTCGACCCGGCGTGGGTCGACATGATGACGGTCGTGACCGTGGGCAACACGGCGACCCGGGACATCGCGGGGCGCATGGTGACGCCGCGCGGCTACCGCTGGCAGGAGAGCCCGGAGAACTCGCAGGAGCAGGAGGCGGCGCAGTGAATCCCGCGGCCCGTGCCGTCCACCCGATCGAGCAGGAGTCCTACCGGCGGCTGCGCGCCCGCCTGGACACCTCGCACTTCCCGCCGCTGACGCGGGCGGTGGTGGAGCGGGTCATCCACTCCGCCGCCGATCTCGACTACGCGAGCGATCTCGTCATGGACGAGGGCGAGTTGGCGACGGCGCACGCCGCGCTGCACGCCGGGGCGCCCGTCGTCGTGGACGTGGAGATGGTCGCGGCCGGGATCACGCGCCGCGACACCGTCTGCCGGCTCCGGGACGCCGGGTCCGCGCCGGGGCTGACCCGGTCGGCGCACGCGATACGGCTCGCGTACGAGCAGGTCGGCCCGGGCGCCCTCTGGGTGATCGGCAACGCGCCGACCGCGCTGGAGGAGCTGCTGACCCTGGACGCCTCGCCGGTGCTCGTCATCGGCCTGCCCGTGGGCTTCGTCGGCGCGGTCGAGTCCAAGGCCGCGCTCCGCGAGAGCGGGCTGCCCGCGGTCAGCAACGTGTCCGAGAAGGGCGGGTCGGCGGTCGCCTCCGCCGCGCTCAACGCCCTGCTGTACCACCCTGTTTCACCACCCCTTTCACCACCCGTTTCACCGTCCGTTCCACAACCCCTGGCACCACCCGTTTCACCGTCCGTTCCGCAGTCCGAGGAGACATCGTGACCACCCCGCCGCCCGCCCTGCTCATCGCCGGCCATGGCACCCGGGACGATGCCGGAGCCGAGGCGTTCCGCGACTTCGTACGGGAGTTGGGGCGCCGCCACCCCGAACTGCCCGTCGCGGGCGGCTTCATCGAGCTGTCCCCGCCGCCGCTGGGCGACGCGGTCACGGAACTGGTGGAGCGCGGCGTACGCCGGTTCGCCGCCGTGCCGCTGATGCTGGTGTCCGCCGGGCACGCCAAGGGCGACATCCCGGCGGCCCTGTCCCGCGAGAAGGAGCGCCACCCGGGGATCTCCTACACGTACGGGCGTCCGCTGGGCCCGCACCCGGCGCTGCTGAACGTGCTGGAGCGGCGACTGGACGAGGCGCTCGGCACCACGGGGCGCACCCCCGAGGACCTGGCCGACGTCACCGTGCTGCTGGTCGGCCGCGGCTCGACGGACCCGGACGCCAACGCCGAGGTGTACAAGGCGGCCCGGCTGCTGTGGGAGGGCCGCGGGTACGCGGGCGTGGAGACGGCGTTCGTGTCGCTGGCCGCGCCGGACGTGCCCAGCGGCCTCGACCGGTGCCTGAAGCTGGGCGCCCAGCGGATCGTCGTCCTGCCGTACTTCCTGTTCACCGGGATCCTGCCGGACCGGGTGCGGCACCAGACCGAGGGCTGGGCGGCCGCGCACCCGGAGGCAGACGTGCGCTCGGCGGACGTCATCGGCCCCGAGCCGGAGCTGCTCGACCTGGTGATGGAGCGGTACGAGGAGGCCGTCAAGGGCGATCTGCGGATGAACTGCGACTCCTGCGTGTACCGGATCGCACTGCCCGGGTTCGAGGACAAGGTGGGGCTGCCGCAGCAGCCGCACTTCCACCCGGACGACGACGATCACCACCACGACGGGCACGGGCGCCCTCAGCACGGAGGGCACACGCACTCCCATGCACACTGACGGGCACGATCTGCGCCACCACGGGGACGCGGAGGTGCGCGACGACGGCTCGACGCTCGTCGACCTCGCCGTGAACGTCCGCGCGGACACGCCGCCGCGCTGGCTGCAAGAGCGCATCGCCGCGTCCCTGACGGGCCTCGCGGCCTACCCGGACGGGCGGGCCGCCCGGGCGGCGGTCGCGGCCCGGCACGGGCTGCCGGTGGAACGGGTGCTGCTGACGGCGGGCGCGGCGGAGGCGTTCGTCCTGCTCGCGCGGGCCCTGAAGGTCCGTCACGCCGTCGTCGTGCACCCGCAGTTCACGGAGCCGGAGGCGGCGTTGCGGGACGCCGGGCACCGCGTGCACCGGGTGGTGCTGCGGGCGCAGGACGGCTTCCGGCTGAATCCGGCGGCCGTCCCCGAGGACGCCGACCTGGTGGTGATCGGCAACCCGACGAACCCGACGTCGGTGCTGCACCCGGCGGAGACGATCGCCCGGCTGGCGCGGGCCGGACGGACGCTGGTGGTCGACGAGGCGTTCATGGACGCGGTGCCCGGTGAGCGGGAGGCGCTCGCAGGCCGGACGGACGTGCCCGGCCTGGTGGTGCTGCGCAGCCTGACGAAGACGTGGGGGCTGGCCGGACTCCGCATCGGCTACGTCCTGGCCGCCCCCGAGACCATCGCCGACCTGGAGCGGGCGCAGCCGCTGTGGCCGGTGTCCACGCCGGCGCTGGCAGCGGCGCAGGCGTGCATGGGCGCCCAGGCACTCGCGGAGGCCGCACACGCCGCCCACCGGGTCGCCGCCGACCGGGCCCATCTCGTCGCCGGCCTGGAGGAGTTCACCGCCGACGGGCTACAGGTCGCGGGACCTGCGGAGGGCCCGTTCGTCCTCGTACGACTGCCCCGGGCCGCCGCCGTCCGCGGGCGGCTGCGCACCCTGGGGTTCGCGGTCCGGCGCGGGGACACCTTCCCGGGGCTGGACGCGGAGTGGCTGCGTCTCGCGGTACGGGACCGGGCGACGGTGAACCGTTTCCTCCAGGCACTGGACCAGGCCTTGGCACTGACCCGGGACTGAGGGCGGGGCGCGGACACCTGGGGGACGTCCCTGTCCGTACCCCGCACCCGTCCGGTCAGCCGCGGCGGCGGGCCAGCGCCACCGCTCCCCCGCCCGTGAGCAGCAGCGCCACGGCGCCGCCCGCGAGGTACGGGGTCACCGGGCTGCTCCCGGTCTGCGCCAGGTCCGCCTGGGCCGGCGCGCCCTGCGCCTTCACGTCACCGGCCGGGGTGGCACTCGGCTCGGCGGACCGGTCCTGCCCCTGCCCCTCTCCCTGTTGCTGTTGCTGTTCCTCCCCCTGTTCCGCCGCTTCGGGTGTCTCGCAGGCGGCCTTGGCGAGGGTCAGGGTGCCGGTGACCTCGGCGACGTTGAGGTTCAACGGGTTGACGGAGACGGTGAGTTCGAGGGCGGTGGCGGCTGCCGTACGGGAGGTCGTCTCACGCTTGGACAGGTCCAGGCGGACTTCGCCCACGCCCGGCGCCTTCACGTCCGTCGTGCCGCCCGTGCTCACCGACACCCTCTTGCCCAGGACCGTCACCGAGCCCAGCAGGTTGGCGGCGGCGACCGGGGACCTGCCCCTCTCACAGGTCGCCTTCGAGGTGACCGCGCCGACCTCGATGAGGGAGAGCAGCGGGAGGCCGGGGACGTGCAGCCTGGCGTGGGCGAGGCGGGTGGAGGCCTCGGCCTTCGCGCCGTCGACCGTCGCCTTGGCCTCGGCGACGTCCGCGCGCAGGACGCTGAAGGGCTTTCCGCCGTCCACGCCGTTCAACTCGGCGGTGAGGGCGGTCTTCGCGGCGCTCTGCGGGGCCCGCACCTCGTTGAGGGAGACGGCGAGTGGAACGTCGACGGTCTTGTCGAGCAGGGCCACGTCGAGGCCGGTGCGCAGGACGGACGCGCTCGCCCGGCCCTGATCGCCCCTCGCGTGGGCGGGGCCCGCACCGGCCAGGGCCGCGGGACCTGCGGCCAGGGCCGTGGCCGCCGCGACGGCGGCGACGCGACGGGCGCGTGCGGGCATGCGGAAGGTGTTGCCGTTCAAGGGTGGGACCCCCAGAAGAGACGCTTCGGGACCCCGCAAGAATTGCGTACGAAGGGTGAACGGTCAGCAGGGTGACGCGAGTTCACTCCAACGTGAGTTTTCCGTGCACGTCTTCGATTCCATCGGCACGCACGTTCTCCACAATCCCCCGCGCCGCGCTCAGCTCACCACCGTCCCGTTCAGCACCACCCGGCGCGGCGCCGCCAGCACCCGTACGTCCGCGCGCGGGTCCGTGTCGTAGACGACGAGGTCCGCGGGGGCGCCCTCGTCAAGACCGGGGCGTCCGAGCCACGCCCGTGCGCCCCAGGTCGTCGCCGAGAGCGCCTGGATCGGCGGGATGCCCGCCGTGACCAGTTCGGCGACCTCCCCGGCCACCAGACCGTGCGGCAGGGCGCCGCCCGCGTCCGTGCCGACGAAGACCGGGATGCCGGCGTCGTAGGCGTCGCGGACGGTGTCGTAGCGGCGTTCGTGGAGCCCGCGCAGATGGGCCGACCAGCGCGGGAACTTGGCCTCGCCACCGGACGCGAGCTGCGGGAACGTGGCGATGTTCACGAGCGTGGGGACGATCGCCACGCCGCGCTCCACGAACAGCGGGATCAGCTCCTGCGTGAGACCCGTCGCGTGCTCGATGCAGTCGATGCCCGACTCGACCAGGTCGCGCAGCGAGCTCTCGGCGAAGCAGTGCGCCGTGACCCGCGCGCCCAGCCGATGGGCCTCGGCGATGGCCGCCTCGACCGCGTCCCGGGGCCAGCTGGGGGCCAGGTCGCCCACCTCACGGTCGATCCAGTCGCCGACCAGCTTGACCCAGCCGTCGCCGCGCCGGGCCTCCTGGGCGACGTACGCGACCAGGTCCTCGGGCTCGATCTCGTGGGCGTAGCCGCGGATGTAGCGGCGGGTGCGAGCGATGTGCCGGCCCGCCCGGACGATCTTCGGGAGGTCCTCGCGGTCGTCGACCCAGCGGGTGTCGGAGGGCGAGCCGGCGTCGCGGATCAGCAGGGTGCCCGCCTCGCGGTCGGTCAGCGCCTGCTTCTCGGCGACGTCCGGCTCGACCGGCCCGTGCGGGCCCAGCCCCACATGGCAGTGCGCGTCGACGAGGCCGGGCAGCGCCCAGCCCTCGACGGTGCGGACGTCACGGGCGCCGGCCGGACGGTCGTAGGAGATCCGGCCGCCGACCACCCACACCTCGTCCCGGACCTGGTCCTCGTCCCGGCCGACGAGGACTCGGCCCTTCACGTGCAGCACCGCGCGATCGCTCATGTACAGCACCCTAGTGAGCTACTTCTCCAGGCCGCCCACCTGGTCCGAGGTCTCCTCCTCCACCTGCGCCATCGCGGGGTCGAGGAGGCGGGAGAGGAAGTGACGGGTGCGCTCGTGGCTCGGGTTGCCGATGACGTCGGCCGGCGCGCCCTCCTCGACGATCACGCCGCCGTCCATGAAGACGACCCGGTCGGCGACCTCGCGGGCGAAGGTCATCTCGTGGGTCACCACCATCATCGTCATGCCCTCGTTCGCGAGCATGCGCATGACGGCGAGGACGTCCCCCACGAGCTCCGGGTCGAGCGCCGACGTCGGCTCGTCGAACAGCATCACCTCGGGGCCCATGGCGAGGGCGCGGGCGATCGCGACGCGCTGCTGCTGGCCGCCGGAGAGGGAGGCGGGGTAGGCGGTCGCCTTCTCCGACAGGCCCACCCGCTCCAGGTTCTCGGCGGCTGTCTTCGCCGCCTCCGCCTTGCCGCGCCGGAGCACCCGGCGCTGCGGCAGCGTGAGGTTCTCGGTCACCGACAGGTGCGGGAAGAGGTTGAACTGCTGGAAGACCATGCCGATACGACGGCGTACGGCGTCGATGTCGACATCAGGGTCGGTGACTTCGGCGCCGCCGACGAAGACCTGGCCCTTGGTCGGCTCCTCCAGCAGGTTCACGCAGCGCAGCAGCGTCGACTTGCCCGAGCCGGACGGGCCGATCACGCAGACGACCTCGCCCTGGCCGATCTCCAGGTCGATGCCGCGCAGCACCTCGTTGTCGCCGAAGGACTTGTACAGCCCGCGTACGTCGATCTCGGGTCGGCTCATTTCACGGCCTCCTGGGCCTTCGCCTCCATACGGCGCACGACGAAGCCGAGCGGGATGGTCACCAGCAGGTAGCAGAGGCCGGCGACGAGGATCGGCGTGGAGTTGGCCTTCTCGCTGGCGAGGTCACGGCCGAACTTGGACAGCTCGCGTTCCTCCAGGGTCACCCCGAGGAGCAGGACCAGGGAGGAGTCCTTGAAGAGGATCACGAGTTCGTTGGTGAGCGGCGGCAGGATGATGCGGAACGCCTGCGGGATGATGATGGAGATCATGGCCCGCGCGGGCGAGAAGCCCAGCGACCGGGCCGCCTCCATCTGTCCCTTGGGCACCGCCTGGATGCCCGCGCGGAAGGTCTCCGCCATGTACGCGGCTCCCACCAGGCCGAGCGCCAGGGCCGCCTTGCCGTAGGTGCCGCCGATGATCTCCGTGCCGGGGAAGGCCAGCGGCACGGCCACGCCGATGAAGACGAAGATCAGCAGGGCGGGCAGCCCTCGGAAGATCTCGATGTAGACGCCGGCGACCCATCGGTACGGGCCGACCGACGACAACCGCATCAGCGCGATGACGAGACCGAGCACCAGCCCGAGCGCGAACCCGGACAGCGTGTACAGCACGGTGTTCTTCAGCGCGAGCGTGATGACGTCGGGGAACATCTCCTTGGCGATGTCCCACTGGGCGAACTGGTTCTTCAGCCGGCCCCAGTCGGCCAGGACCGCGAAGACGATCACCGCCGCGACGAACACCACGTACTGCACGCCACGCGACAGGCTGCGCTTCTGACGCCGGGTCAGGCCCTTTTTCCTCGGCTGGAGTCGTGCGTCCGTATCAGCCATGGGTCAGGAGGCCGAGGCCGAAGCGGAGGCCGAAGGGGAGGTCGAAGCGGCGGGGGACGCGGCCGACGCGTCGTACGGGCCGATCCACTGCTCGTACAGCTTCTTGTAGGTCCCGTCGGCCTTCGCGTCCGCCAGCGCCTTGTCGACGGCGGCCAGCAGCTTGGCGTTGCCCTTCTTCACCGTGAAGCCGTACTGCTCACCGGTGTTGAGGTTGTCGACGACCTTGAAGGCGTCGGCGTTGGCCTTGTCCTTCAGCCAGCCCTGGACGACCGGGTAGTCGATGATGACGGCCTTCACCTGGCCGGTGCGCAGACCGTTGAGGACGGCGTCGGAGGACTCGAAGGAGACCGGGTCGAAGCCCTGCTTCTGGGCGTAGGCCTCACCGGTGGTCTGCGCCTGCGCGCCGAGCTTGAGGCCCTTGGACTTGACGTCGGCGAGCGAGGTGACGCCCGCGCCCTTGTCGACCAGGACGGCCTGGGTGGCGTCGAAGTACGGGTCGGAGAAGTCGACGTTCTTCTTGCGCTCCTCGGTGATGGTCATGCCGGCCGCGGCCAGGTCGCACTGGCCGGAGTTCAGGAAGGCGCCGGTCTTGAAGTTCTCGAACGGCGTGTCGACGATCTTCTGCTGCACGCCCAGGTCCTTGGCGACCAGGTCGATCAGGGACACGTCGAAGCCCTGCACCTTGCCGTCGATCTCCGACTGGAAGGGCGGGTAGGGCAGGTGGGTGCAGGTGGTGAGCTGGCCCGCCTTGACGAGCTCGACCCCGCCGGCGGCGGTCTTGGAGCCGCTGCCACCGTCGTCGGTGGAGGTGCAGGCAGCTACGAGCATCAGCCCGGCCGTCGCGGTGACGGCGGCCTGGAGGCGGATCCGGCGCCGGGGGAGGGTGATCACGGCGGGCCTTCCTGTAAGAGAACTATGGGTTCCGATTATAAGGAGAAGTTTGGGTGCCTCAAATCAAACCGATGGTTACAGGGCCGCCCGACCTAAGAACTCAGCAGTGGGGAGGGCCAGTCGGGTGCCGGTTACCCTCGTCACCTCTACCCCGTGAGTGAAGAGAGCACCCCCGTGACCCACCCGTTCCTGGATCTCGCCCCGCTGAGCGCCGCCCACTTCACCTCGATCGAGGACCGGGTGGCGCGGCTGCTGGACACCCGGCAGGACGTCGTGATCATGCAGGGCGAGGCGCTGCTGCCGCTGGAGGGCGCGATCCGCGCCACGGCCGGTCCGGGCACCACGGCCCTCAACGTGATCACGGGCCCGTACGGGCAGACCTTCGGCGACTGGCTGCGGGACTGCGGCGCGACCGTGATCGACCTGGCGGTGCCGTTCCACACGGCGGTGACGGCCGCGCAGATCCGGGAGGCGTTCGCCGAGCACCCGGAGATCGACTTCGTCTCCCTGGTGCACGCCGAGGCGGCCACCGGCAACACCAACCCGGTCGCGGAGATCGGCGAGGCGGTACGGGAGCACGGCGCGCTGTTCTACCTGGACGCGGTCGCCTCGATCGGCGCGGAGCCGGTGCTGCCGGACGCGTGGGGCGTGGACCTGTGCGTGATCGGCGCGCAGAAGGCGATGGGCGGCCCGGCGGGCGTGTCGGCGGTGTCGGTGAGCGAGCGGGCGTGGGCCCGGATGTCCGCGAACCCGAAGGCTCCGCGCCGCTCCTACCTGTCCCTGCTGGACTGGAAGCAGCGCTGGATCGACGGCGGCCGCAAGAGTCTGCTGCACGCCCCGGCACAGCTGGAGATGCTGGCCCTGGAGGCCTGCGTCGAACGGATCGAGACGGAGGGCCTGGCGACGGTGACGGCCCGCCACGCCTGCGCCGCGTCGGCCACCCGCGCGGGCGCGGCGGCCCTGGGCGGCGGCCTCGAACCGTACGTGTACGACGCGACGGAGGCGGCCCCGGTCGCCACGACGCTGCGGGCCCCGTCGGGCGTGGTGGCGTCGGAGCTGGTGACCCGGGCCCTGGAGAGCGACCCGACGCTGCCCCTGGCCGCGGGCGGCGGCGCCCTGGCCAAAGAGATGATCCGGGTCAACCACTACGGGAGCGACGCGACCGTGGACGTGGTGCGGGGATGCCTGACGGCACTGGGCGCCGCGCTGGCCGAGAAGGGACTGGACGTGGATCTGCCGGGGGCACTGCGAGCGGCGACGGAGGCCTGGCGGTAGGGGGCGGGTGGGTCACGGGGAGGAACTGCCGCCTCGCGGTGACCGACGCCGCTCACCGCCGTGACCGACGACCGGCGGGCCGACCGGCGCGCCGCGCGCCAGGACGGGCGACGAGGACGGGCAACGGTGGCTCGACGACGAGGACTCCCCCGACTTCGACGGCTACGAGCCCTGGCTGGAGGACGGCTACGTCGAACCGCCGTTCCTGCACTGCGACGCCGGAACCGGCCTGTGGCGGCGCTTCGCACCGCACCTCGCGCCGCGATCCCTCAGTCCCGCTGATCGATGTCAGCCCCCCATGCCATCCTCCCCTCATGACCATCGACAAGCCCCGGACGCTCCCCGACGGCCGATCCATCCCGCTCCTGACCGGTGATGAACTCCCCATGCTGGAAAGCTGGTTGGAGTTCCATCGGAGAACGCTTGCGTTGAAGTGCGCGGGACTGGACGACGAGCAGGTGCGGCAGCAGGCCGCCGAGCCGTCCGAGTTGACGCTGCTCGGGCTGGTTCAGCATCTCGCCGAGGTCGAACGGAACTGGTTCCAGCGGGCGTTCGCCGGGCTGGACGTGCCGCCGGTCTTCGGGGAGGAGGGCGGGTACGCCCTCGATGCCTCGCGGGGGCTCGACGAGGCGCTGACCGTCTGGCGGCGGGAGATCGCGCGGGGGCGCGAGCTGATCGCCGGGCGGTCGCTGGAGGACGCCGGGCGGATCCCCGACGGCCCGATGGCCGGCCTTGAGGTCAGCCTGCGCTGGGTGCTCATCCACATGATCGAGGAGTACGCCCGGCACAACGGGCACGCGGACATTCTCCGGGAGCGTATCGACGGGGTTACCGGATACTGAATCCACGATGATTCGGGAATTCTCCCCGAGTTTCTTTGCGAGGATAGCTTCCCTGAGTCTTCTGCCCGGATTCCCTGCGGCTAAACGCAGGGAATTTCCGGCCGGTTACGACCGCGTGACGCATTGCACAACGTGTGCGATATGTGCGGTTTGCAGGGGTGAATAAAGGGGCGTATCGGTCAGTCGCCCGTGCGGCATCACGGAATCACCACGGCCCCTCCATGCGTTATTGAATTTCCCTGGGTAAGTTCAATCCGCATGACTGCCGCACAAGCAGACCTACGTATCGACCGTCCGTCGGTGGCGGACGGGGCCGCGCTCTGGCGTATCGCCAAGGAATCCGGAACGCTCGATCTGAACTCCTCCTACAGCTATCTGCTGTGGTGCCGCGACTTCGCCGCCACCTCGGCGGTGGTGCGGGCGGAGGGCGGGGACGGCGGCGAGCCGGTCGGGTTCGTCACCGGCTACGTACGGCCTGAGGACCCGGGGACCCTGCTCGTCTGGCAGGTGGCGGTCGACGCCGCGTACCGCGGTCGTGGCCTCGCCGCCGCACTGCTCGACGGGCTGACCGCGCGGGTCGCCGCCGAACGCCCGCTCACCGCCGTCGAGACCACGATCACGCCCGGCAACACCGCGTCCGAGCGGCTGTTCACCTCGTTCGCCGACCGGCACGGTGCCGCCGTCACCCGCGAGGTGCTGTTCGGCGCCGGGCTGTTCCCCGACGGCCCGCACGACCCCGAAGTGCTGTACCGCATCGGGCCCCTCCCCCTCCGCGCCCTGTGACCTGCTCCTCCCCGCTCCCCCTCCCGTCCCCCCACCTCTTTCCCCCCACGTCCTCTCTCCTTCTCACCCCCACACCAAGGAGTGTTTCGTCGTGACCATCACCCAGCCCGACCTCAGCGTCTTCGAGACCCTCGAGTCCGAGGTGCGCAGCTACTGCCGCGGCTGGCCCGCCGTCTTCGATCGTGCGCAGGGCAGCCGCATGTACGACGAGGACGGTCACCGGTACCTGGACTTCTTCGCCGGCGCCGGGTCACTGAACTACGGCCATAACAACCCTGTACTGAAACGGGCGCTGGTCGACTACCTGATGCGGGACGGCGTCACACACGGGCTCGATATGTCCACCGTCGCCAAGCGGACCTTCCTGCAGACCTTCCAGGATCTGGTGCTGCGCCCGCGCGACCTGCACTACAAGGTCATGTTCCCGGGCCCGACCGGCACCAACGCCGTGGAGTCCGCGCTGAAGCTGGCGCGGAAGGTGAAGGGGCGCGAGGCCATCGTGTCGTTCACCAACGCCTTCCACGGGATGTCGCTCGGCTCGCTCGCCGTCACCGGCAACGCCTTCAAGCGGGCCGGGGCCGGGATCCCGCTGGTGCACGGCACGCCCATGCCGTTCGACAACTACTTCGAGGGGACCGTCCCGGACTTCCTCTGGTTCGAGCGGCTCCTCGAGGACCAGGGGTCCGGGCTGAACAAGCCCGCCGCCGTGATCGTCGAGACCGTGCAGGGCGAGGGCGGCATCAACGTCGCGCGCCCGGAGTGGCTGCGGGCGCTCAAGGAGCTGTGCGAGCGGCAGGACATGCTGCTGATCGTCGACGACATCCAGATGGGATGCGGGCGCACCGGGGCCTTCTTCTCCTTCGAGGAGTCCGGGGTCACGCCCGACATCGTCACCCTGTCCAAGTCCATCAGCGGGTACGGGCTGCCGATGTCGCTGTGCCTGTTCAGGCCCGAATTGGACATCTGGGAGCCGGGCGAGCACAACGGCACCTTCCGCGGCAACAACCCGGCGTTCGTCACCGCCACCGCCGCCCTGGAGACGTACTGGGCCGACGGGTCCGCGATGGAGAAGCAGACCCGGGCGCGGGGCGAGCAGATCGAGCAGGCACTCATCTCGATCACCGAGGAGAACCTCGCCGACGTCAGGGAGTACCGGGGCCGTGGACTCGTATGGGGCCTGGAGTTCCACGAGAAGGCGCGCGCCGAGCGGGTCGCGCGACGCGCCTTCGAGCTCGGGCTGCTGATCGAGACGTCGGGCCCGGAGAGCGAGGTCGTCAAACTGCTGCCGGCCCTGACCATCACCCCCGAGGAACTGGACGAGGGCATGAGCGTCGTCGCCCGCGCCGTCCGGGAAACCGTCTGAGGCGTACGGCAACCGTCCGAGACGTACCGAAACCGTCCGACGCCCGCAGAAACCCACGATCTCCCCGTTTCACCTACCTAGGAGGCATCGCACCACCGTGATCGTCCGTTCGTTCAAGGACATCGAAGGCACCGACCGGCATGTACGGGCGGCGTCCGGCACCTGGGAGAGCAAACGCATCGTCCTCGCCCGGGAACGGGTCGGGTTCTCGCTGCACGAAACGATTCTGTACGCGGGCACCGAGACGTCGATGCAGTACGCGAACCACATCGAGGCCGTCGTCTGCGTCGAGGGCGAGGCCGAGCTGACCGACCACGAGACCGGGCTGACGCACAGCATCACGCCCGGCACCATGTACCTCCTCGACGGACACGAGCGGCACACGCTGCGCGTCAAGGAGGACTTCCGCTGCCTCTGCGTGTTCAACCCGCCCGTGACCGGACGGGAGGACCACGACGAGAACGGCGTCTACCCCCTGCTGACCGAGCCCGAGGAGGTGTGAGCACCGTGACCACGCTCACCGATCTGTATCCCACCCGTGGCGCCACCGAGGTGTCCGTGCCCCGCCAGGACCCCGTCGTCTGGGGCTCCCCCGACGCCCCCGGCCCGATCGCGACGGCCGACCTCCAGACGTACGAGCGCGACGGCTTCCTCTCCGTCGACCAGCTGATCAGCGACGACGAGGCGGCCGTCTGCCGGCGGGAGCTGGAGCGGCTCGTCGCCGACCCGGAGATCCGGGCCGACGAGCGGTCGATCGTCGAGCCGCGGTCCAAGGAGATCCGGTCCGTCTTCGAGGTGCACAAGCTGAGCCCGGTGTTCGCCTCCCTGGTGCGCGACGAGCGGGTCGTCGGGCGGGCGCGGCAGATCCTCGGCTCGGACGTGTACGTCCACCAGTCGCGGATCAACGTCAAGCCGGGCTTCGGGGCCGGGGGCTTCTACTGGCACTCCGACTTCGAGACCTGGCACGCCGAGGACGGTCTGCCGAACATGCGGACGGTGTCCGTCTCGATCGCGCTGACCGAGAACTTCGCCACCAACGGCGGGCTCATGATCATGCCGGGCTCGCACCGGACGTTCCTCGGCTGCGCCGGGGCCACGCCCGAGGACAACTACAAGAAGTCGCTGCAGATGCAGGACGCGGGCACGCCGTCCGACGAGGCGCTGACCGCGATGGCGAGCGACTACGGCATCAAGCTGTTCACCGGGAAGGCCGGTTCGGCGACCTGGTTCGACTGCAACTGCATGCACGGGTCCGGCGACAACATCACGCCGTTCCCGCGCAGCAATGTGTTCGTCGTGTTCAACAGCGTGGAGAACACGGCCGTGGAGCCGTTCGCGGCGCCGATACGGCGGCCGGAGTTCATCGGGGCCCGGGACTTCACGCCGGTCCGCTGACGGCCGGTCGGCGCGGGTTGGCCAGGAAGAGCCGGCCGTAGGCTACGAGGTCCGCGACGCCCTCCTCGATCAGGGTGAGGACGTCCGGGCCTGTCGGGCCGTCGGTCGCGGGGTTGAGGATGAGTGCGCCGCCGAACTGCTTGCGCAGCTGAACGGTCAGGTCCCGCACCTTGCCGTCGAACTCCAGGACGTGCAGGTAGGCGAGGCCGGTCCGGTTCGGTTCGGTGACCAGCGCGGTGTACGTGGGCTCCGGGTCGGGCTCGTGGATGTCGTTGACGGGGTTGCCGGGCGAGAGGCGGATGCCGGTGCGTCCGGCGCCGATCTCGGCGGCGACCGCCCGGGCGGCTGCCGGCCCGGACGGCGGCCGTCCGGGCCGTTGCGGGCCGGGGCGTCAGCCCGACAGCGCGTCCAGCAGGCGGTCGACGTCGGCGGGCGTGTTGAACAGGTGGAAGGAGGCGCGCAGGTTGCCGGAGCGGCTGGAGACCTGGATGCCGGCTTCGCCCAACTCGGGCTGCCGGTAGCCCAGTTCGGGCACGGAGACGATCGCCGAGCCGGGCGCGGGAAGGGGCTCGTGGCCGAGGGCGGCGAGGCCCGTGCGGAAGCGGTCGGCGAGGGCGCGGTCGTGGGCGCCGATCGCCGTCACGCCGAGTTCCTCGACCAGTTCGAGGGAGCGGCGCAGTCCGGCGTAGGTGAACAGGGCGTGCGTCAGGTCGAACCGCCGTGCCGAGTGGGCGGGCTCGGCCACCGGGCCGTAACAGCTCTCCCAGGGTTCCTCGCCCGCGACCCAGCCCGCGAGGATCGGCGACAGTCCGCCGAAGTCCTCCGGGACCACCAGGAAGGCCGCGCCGTGCGGGCCGAGCAACCACTTGAAGGAGACGGCGGCGGAGAAGTCGTGGGCGTCGGCGTCGGTCGGCAGCCAGCCGGCGGCCTGTGAGAAGTCGACGTAGGTGCGCGCCCCGTGCGTGCGGGCGGCCTCGCGCAGGGCGGGCAGGTCGGCGATCCGGCCGTCGGCGGACTGGGCTGCGCTGACCGCGACCAGCGCCGTGCCGGGGCGGACGGACTCGGCGATCCGCTCCAGCGGGACGGCGCGGACCTTGAGGTCGCCGCGGACGTGGAACGGGTTCAGCACGGAGGTGAAGTCGTCCTCGGCGGTGAGCACTTCGGCGCCCGCGGGGAGCGAGGCGGCGATCACGCCGGTGTGCGCGGCGACCGAGGCGCCCAGCGCCACCCGGGCGACGGGGACGCCGGCCAGCCGGGCGTACGCGGCCCGGCATGCCTCGACGTCCTCGTACAGCGGAGTCAGCGGCCTGCCCTCGGCCCGCAGCAGTGCCGCCTCGTGCAGGGCGGCGACGGTGCGGGCGGGCAGCAGGCCGTTGCTCGCGGTGTTCAGATACGTCGTCTTCGGGGTGAACTCGGCGCGGACGAGGCTCTCGAAGGTCTCCATGGATCCACTGTGGGACCCCCAGAACCCCTCGTCCATTGCCGATTTTTACGTGATTCCGCTAAGGACGGCTTATGGATCGCCTCTCACCTGCGGTTTCTCAGTGCTGCGGCACCGCGCACCC
The DNA here is from genome assembly GCF_044453465.1 of Streptomyces sp. NPDC051677. Classification (NCBI taxonomy): domain Bacteria; kingdom Bacillati; phylum Actinomycetota; class Actinomycetes; order Kitasatosporales; family Streptomycetaceae; genus Streptomyces; species Streptomyces sp. NPDC051677. The sequence continues at coordinate 143,657 of NZ_JBITCT010000015.1, read as the reverse complement.
GTCGGGACCGCAGGCCTCCGCGCCGCCGTCGTCGATCAGCTTCAGCGGGGAGCGGTCGCCCCAGGCCTGGGTCAGGGCCTGGGCGAAGACCTCGGCGGGCTGCGCGCCGGAGACGCCGTAGGCGCGGTCGAGGACGAAGAAGGGCACGCCGTTGGCGCCCAGCTCGGCGGCCTCGCGCTCGTCGGCGCGGACCTCGTCGGCGTAGCGGGCCGGGTCGGCGAGGACCGTGCGGACGGCGTCGGCGTCGAGACCGGCCTCGACGGCCAGTTCCACGAGACGCTCGTCGCCCTCCGAGAACAGGGACCGCTCCTCGGCGAAGTTGGCCCGGTAGAGGATCTGGATCAGCTCGTCCTGCCGACCGTGCTCCTTGGCGAGGTGCAGCAGGCGGTGCATGTCGAAGGTGTTGCCGTGGTCGCGGTCGCGGGTGCGGTAGTCGAGACCCTCGGCGGCGGCCTGGGCGCCCAGGTTCTCCTCGCCGGCCTGCGCCTGCGCCTCGCTCATGCCGTACTTCTTGGTGAGCATGGCCAGCACGGGCTGGACGTCGCCCTTGGCGCGGCCGGGGTCCAGCTCGAAGGAACGGTGCACCACCTCGACCTGGTCGCGGTGCGGGAAGGCCTCGAGCGCCTTCTCGAAGCGGGCCTTGCCCACGTAGCACCAGGGGCACGCGATGTCCGACCAGATCTCGACCTTCATGTTCTCTCCAGCTCGTACGGGTACGGAGGCTCCCCCCGCCGGCTACGTGAACGTTCAATCAGTGAGGATCATTCCCCGGGTACGGAACGCGGTAGCGCAGGAAGAGATGGTGGTCGCCCTGCGCGGGCGGGTTCTGCGGGTCCGGGAACCAGCCCTGGCGTGCGTAGAAGGCCTGGGCCCGCCGGTTGTCGACGTGCACGTCGAGGACCGCCGTGCAGCGGCCGTCCGCCCGCCACTGCTCAGCGCAGGCCGTGTGCAGGGCCGTGCCGATGCCGCCGCGCCAGTGGTCGGGGTCGACGTGGAACTGGAACAGCTTGACGGTGTCCGCGCCCGCCCCGTCCGGCGTACGGAACGAGGCGAGGCCGACGATCCGCCCCCGCTCGACGACGCAGAGCACCTGGCCGTCGGGCCGCTCGATGGCGGTGCGCCAGTTCGCGAGCCAGTCGGCGCCGTCCTGCGGGATCCCGTCGGGGTAGTAGGTCGCCCGGGCGCGGGCGTGCAGGGCGGCGACGGTCTCCGCCTCGGCGGGCACGGCGGTGCGGATCACCCGGTCTCCCGTGACGCGTTCTTCGATCATGCAACCGAGGACGTGTCGGCCTGCTGCCCGGTTCCGACCCGGCCGAACCGGGCGCGGCAGGCGCCCGGGCCCCGACGGCTCTGCGCTGCGCCCTGACCGTGCGCCCCGCTGACGGCCGGGCTGATGGAGGCGGCGCCGGCCGAGCGGGCGGGCCCGGCGGCCCGGGCCCTCACGGGCCGTCAGGTGGCCGGGGGCCTGGGCATCGCGGTGTTCGGGGCGCTGGTCTCCACCGGCCTCGCCCAGGGCATGCGCGCGGGCCTGACCATCAGCGCGCCGCTGCTCGTCCCGACGGCTCTGCGCTGCGCGCTGACCGTGCGCCCCGCTGACGGCCGGGCTGATGGAAGCGGCGTCGGCCGAGCGGGCGGGCCCGGCGGCCCGGGCCCTCGCGGGCCGTCAGGTGGCCGGGGGCCTGGGCATCGCGGTGTTCGGGGCGCTGGTCTCCACCGGCCTCACCCAGGGCATGCGGGCGGGCCTGGTCGTCAGCGCGGCGCTGCTCGCGGTGGCGGGTGCGCTCAGCTTCCGTCTCTCAGGTCGTCCGGCCACTCGGTCCTGAACTCGAGGTGGTCGTAGGTCACGACGCACCCGTCCCCCATCGGCGACTGCGTCATGAACCCGATGAGGGCCGCGCCGGTCTCCTTCTCGTCGCCGAGCGTGAACAGCCGGACGAAGGTCCAGCGCTTGCCGTCCCGGGAGGCGTGGAAGGCGAAGGCACGGCCGGTCCGGCTCACCCGCAGCCAGACCGAACTCCCCTCCACGGTGAAGGAGTTGGCGTCGTCGGAGTGCCCCCGGGTGACCACCGTGCAGACGGTCGCCACATCCGGGGAGTACTCCAGACAGAGCTTGGCCCAGGCCCGTTCACCGACATGGACGTACAACGCCCCCGCGTCGAAGGCCCAGTTGAACCCCACGGTGACGCGGGCGATGAGCTGGAAGTCCCCTTCGGGCGCCCCGAGCAGCCGGGGCGCGTCGGCAGCGGGGTCCAACGCCTCCCCGGTGGGCGGCACGAACCGGTCCTGACGAGCCCCGGCCCACCCGATCAACACCCTGTCCTCATACAGCCAGTGCCCGTCGGGCCCATATGTGCGGAGGGGGAAGGGCAGTTCGGGAAGGGAGACATCCATGGCCCGATTATCCAGGGTGGGCGGAGTCACCGAGGGGGGCGGGGCTGTATCGACCGGCGGCGGCGCCGAACAGCCTCGCCCCTGCGGGACCCGCCCGGAGCGCTACCGCTCCAGCTGCCCGTTGAACCGCCGCGGCAGCCCCAGCTCGTTCTCGTCCCGCAGCTCCGCCGGCAGCAGCGCGGCCGGAGCGTTCTGATAGGCGACGGGCCGCAGCCACCGCTCGATGGCGGTCCCGCCGACCGACGTGGACGTGGACGTCGTGGCCGGGTACGGCCCCCCGTGATGCTGAGCGGGCGCGACGGCCACGCCCGTAGGCCACCCGTTCACCAGCACGCGCCCGGCGAGCGGAGTCAGCTCGGCGATGATCTCCGACCCCCGCCCCTGGCCGGCGGCCTCCCCCTCGGACAGCTGAACCGTCGCCGTCAGGTTCCCGGGCAGCCGCGACAGAACGGCCTTGACCTCGGCCTCGTCGTCGTAGCGGGCCACGACGGTGACCGGCCCGAAGCACTCCTCCAGCAGCAGGTCGTGCTCCCCCTCGGCGGCGAGCCGAGCCGCGGGCACGGTCAGGAAGCCCGCGCTGACGGTGTGCTCCCCGCCCGCACCGGGCGTCACCGGCGACTCCACGTCGACCAGCTCCGCGCGCTCGGCGACCCCGGCGATGAAGTTGTCCCGCATCCGGTGGTCGAGCAGTACGCCCGCGTCGGTGTCGCTCACCGCGTCCGTCAGCGACTTGACCAGGCCGTCGCCGGCCGCGCCGGACGGCACCAGCACCAGCCCGGGCTTGACGCAGAACTGCCCGACGCCCAGGGTCATGGACCCGGCGAGCCCGGCGCCGATGGTCTCGGCGCGCTCGGCGGCGGCCTCCTCCGTCACCACGACGGGGTTGAGCGACCCCAGCTCACCGTGGAACGGGATCGGCGTCGGCCGGGCGGCGGCCGCGTCGAACAGCGCCCGGCCGCCGCGGATGGAGCCCGTGAAGCCCGCGGCGGTGACCAGCGGGTGCTGGATCAGCTCGACGCCGGCCTCGAAGCCGTGCACGAGACCGAGCACGCCCTCCGGGATCCCGTGCTCGGCGGCGGCGTGCCGCAGCACCTTGGCGACCAGTTCGGACAGCGCCGGGTGGTCGGGGTGGGACTTGACGACGACCGGGTTGCCGGCCGCGAGCGCGCTCGCGGTGTCGCCGCCCGCGACGGAGAACGCGAAGGGGAAGTTGGAGGCCGAGTACACGGCGACCACGCCGAGCGGCACCTTGTAGCGGCGCAGGTCGGGGATGGGCGGGGTGGCGGTGTCGTCGGGGTGGTTGATGACGACGTCCAGGAAGGCGCCCTCGTCGACGATGTCGGCGAAGGCCCGCAGCTGGTAGCAGGTGCGGGCGAGCTCGCCGTTCAGCCGGACCGGGCCGAGCGCGGTCTCGGCGTCGGCCACCTCGACGAGCGTGTCCTTGGCCGCCTGGAGCCGGTCGGCGGCGGAGCGCAGGAAGGCGGCGCGGACGGTGCGGTCGGCGAGTGAGCCGCGCGCGTCGTGGGCGGCGCGGACGACGGTGTCGACCTCCTGGGCCGTGGCCTCCACCGCGACCTGTTCACGCTGCTTCCCGGTTCGGGGGTCGACACTCCAGACTGGTGCTGCTGCCACCGCGGGTCCCTCCACGCTTGGTACTGGCCATGTTCGGTACAGGCTCTGGTACTGGCTCACCCACCAGGGATGTTCGATATGCTGAACGCCGTCTCTGATGGTGAATATGCTGTTCGAGACTATATCTTCAGCTTCTCGTCGAACGAAGGGGTCAAGGGCGATGTCGGCTGGCGAGACGGGGGGCGGGGCGCAGGTCAAGTCCGCGGTGCGGACGGTTGAGCTGCTGGAATACTTCGCCGGCCGCCCAGGGATGCACTCCCTGGCATCGGTCCAGGAGGCCGTCGGATATCCCAAGTCCAGTCTTTACATGTTGCTGCGCACCCTGGTGGAGCTCGGCTGGGTGGAGACGGACGCGACGGGCACACGGTACGGCATCGGCGTGCGGGCGCTGCTCGTCGGCACCTCCTACATCGACGGCGACGAGGTCGTCGCGGCGGCCCGGCCGACCCTCGACCGGCTCTCGGACGACACCACCGAGACCATCCACCTGGCCCGGCTCGACGGCACGAACGTCGTCTACCTCGCGACCCGCCAGTCCCAGCACTACCTGCGCCCCTTCACCCGCGTCGGCCGCCGGCTGCCCGCCCACTCCACGTCCCTCGGCAAGGCGCTGCTGAGCACCTACACCGACGAGCAGGTCCGCAAGATGCTGCCGGAGACGCTCCCGGCGCTGACCGAGCACACCATCACGGACCGCGAGAGGCTCATCGAGGAGCTGCACCAGGTCCGCGAGCAGGGCATCGCGGTGGACCGCGAGGAGAACACGCTGGGCCTGCGCTGCTTCGGCGTGGCGATCCCGTACCGCACGCCGGCCCGGGACGCGATCAGCTGCTCGGTGCCGGTGGCGAGACTCACGCCCGCGCACGAGCAGATGGTGAAGGACGCCCTGTTCGACGCGCGCGACCGGCTCACGCTGGCGACCCGTCGCCTCTGAGGCGTGCCGGGCGCCGACGTAGGCTGTGCGGCATGCTGATCACCCTGCGCCAGGTCCACGACAGCGATCTGCCGGTGTTCTTCCGGCAGATGAACGACCCCGAGTCCCTCAGGATGGCCGCGTTCACCCCGAAGGATCCGGCCGACCGGGACGCCTTCGACCGTCACTGGAAGAAGATCCGCTCCTCGTCCGCCGTGCCGCGCACGATCCTCGCCGACGGGGACGTCGTCGGCAGCGCGGCGGTGTACGGGGAGCCGGGCGAGCGCGAGGTGACGTACTGGGTGGACCGGGCGTACTGGGGACGGGGCGTCGCCACGACGGCGTTGCTGGCCCTGCTCGGCGAGGTCGGGGAGCGTCCGCTGTTCGCGCGGGCGGCGGCCGACAACGCCGGCTCGCTGCGGGTCCTGGAGAAGTGCGGCTTCAGGCGCACCGCGCAGGCCACCGACTACGCGAACGCGCGGGGCGAGGAGATCGAGGAGTTCGTGCTGCGGCTGGAGTCCTGAACCGGCCTCGGACGAGAGGGCCTGCGATCACGGGCCCTTGGACCCCACATGAACGGACGATGAGAATTCCGGGCGGACGGGAACGATCGATCGATTCCCGTTCGTCCTTCTCATCGCAATGAACAAGACGATCAGGCGCGCCTCGGTCTTCTCGCTGCTGCTGGTGTTCGCCCTGCTGATCCGGGCGACCTGGGTGCAGTTCTACGAGGGCCAGGCACTCGCGGACGACAAGAACAACCGGCGCAACGCGATCGAGACGTACGCGGAGCCGCTCGGGAACATCATCGTGGCCGGAAAGGCGATCACCGGCTCGGCCGTCACGTCGGGCGGCGACCTCAGATACAAACGCACGTACACGAACGGCAAGCTGTACGCGGCGGTGACGGGCTACGCCTCGCAGAGCTACGCCCCGACGCAGCTCGAAGGCATCTACACGAGCCTGCTCAACGGCACCGACACCCGTCTGAAGACGGCGCTGGACACGGTCACGAACAAGCGGGCCGACCCGGGCAACGTGATCACCACGATCGATCCGGACGTCCAGAAGGCCGCGTACGACGCGCTCGGCGACAAGAAGGGCGCCGCCGTCGCGATCGACCCGAAGACCGGCCAGATCCTCGCGGTCGTGTCGACCCCGTCGTACGACCCGTCGTCGCTGACCGACGCCAACACGGCCGGGACGGCCTGGAAGCAGCTGAACGCGGACTCCGACAAGCCGCTCACCAACCGGGCGCTGCGCCAGCCGCTGGCGCCGGGCTCCACGTTCAAGCTGGTCGTGGCGGCGGCCGCGCTGGAGGACGGGCTGTACTCGTCGGTGGACGAGAAGACAGACAGCGCGGACCCGTACAGGCTGCCGGGCACGCGCACGGACCTGAGCAACGAGAACCCCTCCGCGCCCTGCGAGAACGCCACGATCCGGGTCGCGCTGCAGTACTCCTGCAACAACGTGTTCGCGCACATGGCCGTGCAGCTCGGGCAGGACAAGCTGAAGGCGATGGCCGAGAAGTTCGGCTTCAACGACGACAGCCAGGACGTGCCGGTGCGGGCGTACCCAAGCGTGTACCCGTCCGACATGGACGAGTCGTCCACGGCCCTGACCGGCATCGGCCAGTTCGACGTGACCGCGACCCCGCTGCAGATGGCCATGGTGTCGGCCGCCATCGCCAACGGCGGCAAGCTGGTCTCGCCGCACATGGTCTCGCAGATCACCGACGGCGGCGGCGATGTCCTCAAGGACTACGACGACGAGGCGTCGGCGAAGGAGATCGTCAGCTCCGGCACCGCCGAGCAGTTGCAGTCGGCGATGCAGACGGTCGTCGAGAAGGGCACGGGCACGAACGCGCTCATCGACGGCGTCACCGTCGGCGGCAAGACGGGCACGGCGCAGCACGGCGAGAACAACAGCAAGGCGCCGTACGCCTGGTTCACCTCGTACGGCAAGTCCGCCGGCAAGGAGGTCGCCGTGGCGGTCGTGGTCGAACAGTCGGACGCGGCACGCTCCGAGGTCAGCGGCAACGGGCTGGCCGCCCCCGTCGCGAAGGCGATGATGGAGGCGGCACTGAAGAAGAACTAAGGGCTGTCCCGTCAATCCCTTAGACCGTCGGGCAGGTCACTTCACGCCCAGGATCTGCTCGATCGGGTCGATCGCGAAGTACACCACGAACAGCGCCGACGCCCCCCACATCAGCCAGTGCACGTCCTTCGCCTTGCCGAGGACCGTCTTGATGACGACGTACGCGAGGAAGCCCGCGCCGATGCCGTTGGTGATCGAGTATGTGAACGGCATCACGGCGATGGTGAGGAACGCCGGGATGGCGATCTCGTACTTGTCCCAGTCGATGCTCTTGACCTGCGTCATCATCAGGAAGCCGACGGCGACCAGGGCCGGGGCCGCCGCCTGGAGCGGGACGATGGTGAGGACCGGGGTCAGGAACAGGGCGAGGGCGAAGAGGCCGCCGGTGACCAGGTTGGAGAAGCCGGTGCGCGAGCCCTCGCCGACGCCGGCCGCGGACTCGATGTAGGAGGTCGCGGAGGACGACGAGGCCGCGCCGCCGGCGACCGCCGCCGCGCCGTCGATGAGCAGCACGCGGCCCAGGCCCGGCACCTCGCCCTTGTCGTTCAGCAGTCCGGCCTCCGCGCTGATCCCGACGACCGTGCCCATGGTGTCGAAGAAGTCGGACAGGATGAGCGTGAAGACCAGCAGGACGACCGTGATGACGCCGGTCTCGCCGAACGCGCCGAACAGGCTGAAGTGACCGATCAGCCCGAAGTCGGGGGTGTCGACCAGCTTGTCGGGCCAGGAGGGCGTGGTCAGGCCCCAGGACTTGATGTCGGCGATCGAGTTGATGACGATCGCGAGCACCGTCATGGTCACGATGCTGATCAGGATCGCGCCCTTGACCTTGCGGGCGAGCAGCCCGATCGTCAGCAGCACGCCGAGGCAGAAGACGAGGATCGGCCAGCCGCCGAGCGTGCCGGTGCCGCCGAGCTGCACGGGGACGGTGGTGTTCGCGGCGTCGGGGATCCGGCTGACGAAACCGGCGTCGACGAAGCCGATGAAGGCGATGAACAGGCCGATGCCGACGCTGATCGCCTGCTTCAGCGGCTGCGGGATGGCGTGCATGACGGCCTCGCGCAGACCGGTCACCACCAGGACGCAGATCAGCAGGCCTTCGAGGACGATGAGGCCCATCGCGTCGTCCCAGCTCATCAGCGGGGCGATCTGGAAGGCGACGACCGCGTTCAGGCCGAGGCCCGCGGCGAGCGCGAGGGGCAGGTTGCCGCCGACGCCCATGACGATCGTCATGACGGCGGCCACCAGGGCGGTGGCGGTGGTGAGTTGGACGGTGTCGAGCTGGTGCCCGAACTTGTCCTTGGCGCTGCCCAGGATGATCGGATTCAGGACAAGGATGTAGGCCATCGTGAAGAACGTGGCGAAGCCGCCGCGTATCTCCCGGCCGAAGGTGGACCCCCGTTCGGAGATCTTGAAGTACCGGTCGACGCTGCTCGCCGCCGTCGGCGGGGCAGTTGGCCGGTCGGCCGCCTTCTTCGTTTCGGACATGACTGGTACTCCTAGGTGCCTGAATGATCTGTGTGCGGATGCTGGCTGGATTGTTCCGTCGTTGAACCCTCTTCAGGTTTTCTCCGTGTTACGGAATCGGGTTCCGCTCTTGTTCGGCCTGCCACATGATGTTCGAACCCCCGTACCAAACCAAGCGATCGGCCACTGCTACGCTTCCCGATCTCGTCCCGACAACCTCCTCGGGATCCGCATGTCATTCACATGACACGCACAGGCTGCACCCCGACGGGTGCCAGAAGTCGCATCGAGAAGAGGTCACCCGTGGGCACAGTCGTCGACGACGCCGCCTCCGTGGAATTCCATGCCTTCTTCGACCGTCACTACGCGGAACTGTCCCGCCTCGCCCACCTGTTGACCGGTGAGGCGGACGCCGCCGACGACCTTGCGGCGGACGCGCTCCTCGCACTGTGGAACCGCTGGGACCGGGTGCGCGCGGCCGACCATCCGGTGGCGTACGCCCGTGGCGTCGTCGCCAACCTGGCCCGCACCCGTATCCGCAGCGCCGTCCGCGAGCGCCGCCGGATCGCCCTGTTCTGGTCGCAGCGCGAGGAGAAGACGGAGAACCCCGACATCGCGGGCGTGGTGGACGTCCAGTCGGCGCTGCGTAGACTTCCGTTCCGCAAACGGGCCTGTGTGGTGCTGCGGCACGCCTTCGACCTCTCCGAGAAGGACACCGCGCTCGCCCTGGGGGTCTCGGTGGGTACGGTGAAGAGCCAGACCTCGAAGGGGATGGCCGAGCTGCAGAAGCTGCTCGGCGCCAAGGGAACTCCGCTCAAGGTGCCCGCGATGATGCGCACCGGTGAGGCCTCGGCCTCAGGAAGGGACCGATGACGATGCAGCGGGACGTGCACGACGAGCTGCGCGCCCGGCTGCACGAGGCGGCCGAGGCGCATGAGCCCGACCGGGCGCGCATCCTGGCCCGGGTCGAGCGCGGCATGGCGGGGCAGTCGCCGGACCGGTCCGACCACCGGGCGACCCGCCCGCCGTTGTGGGGCTGGGTGCGGATCGTGGGGGCCACGGCCGCGGTCGCGAGCATGCTCGCGGTCGGCGGCTACGCGGTGGCGTCCGCGGTGAAGGACGACACCCAGCCCCAGCAGACGGTCTCCGTGTCACCGCCGCCGATCGAGTCCCCGGACGCCACGAGTCGCCCGCCGGCCTCGCCGAAGGCCACGCCGAGTTCCGGCGGCGGCGCGAAGGACCCGGCGAAGCCGAGCGCCACCCCGAGCCGCCCCGCGCAGGCGACGCCCTCCGCGCCCGCGGCCGAGCTGCCGGCGAAGAACGACGAGGAGGACGGCCCGCTGTGGTCGGACGGCTCGGTCGACCCGCACAGCAACGACTTCTGGGCGCAGAGCAACGTCACCCTGAAGACGTCCGAGGCGCTCACCGAGCTCACCGTGCAGCTGAAGATCGCGCAGACCGGCGGGGTCTCGTCGGCGGGCGCCTGGCGCTCCCTGCCCGAGGACGACTTCACCTTCACGGTCGCCGAGCGGGACGGCTTCCTGGTCTACACCTGGGTGCTCAAGGAGGGCCGTACGGTCGCCAAGGGCGACTGGGTGTTCGCCGGGCAGTACAACCACGACCGCGGCGGCCGGGACGCCAAGCGCGACACCTACGCGATCAAGGGCGAGTCGGACAAGCACCAGGGTTCTGTGGGCGGCGACTTCGCCTCCCACGAGGACGGCGAGGGCGACTCGTAGGACGGGTCGAGCAGGACTCGTAAAAAACTTCTGAAACAGCGGCAACCCTTTCCTCACCGGTGACGACCACCAGGCGCAAGAGTCACCACGCACTCGAGGACTCGGTCCATGACCGCTGCGCCGGCACACCCGCGTCCGAGTGAACGTTCAAGCACGACGGAGCACTCCTTGAGCACGCACAAGAGACGACCCCTCACGCGCCGACGGGTGCTCGGGGCATCCGCGATCGGCGTCGCCGCCACCGGCGCGGCCGTCGCGGGCGGCGCCGGCCTCCTGTCGTCCGCGTCCGCCGCGACCTTCGGCTACCGGGACGACGGCAGGAACTACGTGGTCGACACGGGATCCTCGCTCGTCTTCAAGGTGTCGAAGACCACCGGCGACCTCACCTCACTCGTCTACAAGGGCAAGGAGTACGAGGGCTACGGCGGCAAGCACTCGCACGTCGAGTCCGGCCTCGGCGCCTCCGCCGTCACCGTCAAGCAGTCCGGCCCGACGATCCTGATCAAGGTCGTGCACGGCCCGATCACCCAGTGGTACGCGGCCCGCAGCGGCCAGAACAACGTCTACCTCTGGACGAACAAGGCCGACGCCTCCTTCACCGCGACCCGGTACATCGTCCGTCTCAAGCCCGGAATGTTCCCCAACACCGGCTCGGACTCCTGGATCGAGGCCTCCGACACGGTCATCGAGGCCGGTGACGTGTGGAGACGGGCGGACGGCACCACCCACTCCAAGCACTACTCGGGCAGGCGCACCGTCGACTACGACCACGTCGGCTTCACGACGGGTTCGCTCGGTCTGTACCTGGTCCGCTCCAACCACGAGAAGGCCTCCGGCGGCCCCTTCTACCGCTCCCTGCTGCGCCACTCCAACGACAAGGGCGCGGCCCTCTACGAGATCCTGCACTACAACGAGGCCCAGACGGAGGCGGAACGCTTCGGCCTGCAGGGTCCGTACGTCCTGGCCTTCACCGACGGCGGCGCGCCCTCCCCGTCGTTGTTCCAGGACAGGCTGGACACCTCCTGGGTGGACGGTCTCGGCATCACCGGCCGGGTCGGCAGGGCGGGCCGCGGCAAGGTCGCGGGCGTGGGCCTGAAGGGCATGGACGCGAGCCACCCCTACACGGTCGGCTTCGCCAACCCGGCCGCGCAGTACTGGGCGAAGGCCGCCGCCGGAACGGGCGCGTTCTCCTGCAAGGGCATGCTCCCGGGCGCCTACACCCTGACCGTCCACAAGGGCGAACTGGCCGTCCACACGGAGACGGTGAAGGTGACGGCGGGCGCGACGACGACCCTGCACACCCTCTCGATCACCGGCGACCCGTCTGCCGCGAAGACGCTCTGGCGGCTCGGCGACTGGGACGGCACCCCCGGCGAGTTCAAGAACGCCAAGCTCATGACGTACGCCCACCCGTCCGACGCCCGCGCCGCGAAGTGGACGGGGAACGTCACGATCGGCGGCGCCGACGCGGCCGCGTCCTTCCCGGCGTACGTGTGGAAGGACGTCAACGACGGCGTCCTGCTCTACTTCAAGCTGACCGGGGAACAGGCGGCGGCCGCGCACACCCTCCGGATCGGCGTCACGGACGCGTTCGCGAACGGCCGCCCACGGGTGTCGGTGAACGATGGGTCTCGCCCGTTCCGGCGGCCGTCACCCAGCCCTCGACGCGCTCCCTGACGACGGGGTCCTACCGCGGCAACAACCACACGTTCACGTACAACGTCCCGGCGAGCGCCTGGAAGACGGACGTGACGCAGTACAACGTGCTGAAGCTCAGCATCGTGAGCGGTTCGAGCGGCATGACGTTCCTGAGCCCGGGCACGTCGTTCGACTGCATTGACCTGCTCGCCTGAGAACTCGCCGGCCCGAGCCCCTCTCGGGCCGGCAGAAGGAACGCCCCCACCGCTGGAACCCGGTGGGGGCGTTTCCTTGTGCGAGGACCTGTCCTAGTTCATCGTCGCGCCGATGGTCGTCGAGCCCGTGGTCAGGAATGTCGTCGTCGGCAGGGCGCCGTCCGGCCTGCGGGGGCCGTACGCCGTCGTCGCGTCCGTCGACTTGAAGGCCGGCGTGGAAACACCGCCGTCCCAGTTGTTGGCCGCGGAAACAGCCGCAGACCCCAGCTTGTCCAGCCCGCCCTTGTCGCTCGCCGCGAGGTTGCGGGCGAGGCGGGCCCTGCCGGTGGCGAAGTAGAAACCCGTTTGCGCGTTGCCGTACGCGGTGTTGCGGCTCAGCACGATCGCGCCGGTGTTGGAGTTCTCGGTGAAACCGTTCAGCGCGTTGTCCCAGGCGGCGTTGTCGTTGACGATGTGCGCCACCGCGACGCCCCCGCCGCCCAGCTTGAAGCCGTTTCCGTTGCCCTCGAAAGCGGAGTCGTTCCAGCGGTTCCTGCCGTTGCCGAAGGCCCACGAGTGCTCGACGGTGACCGGGGTGGAGAACTGCCACAGGTCGAGACCGTCGTCCGAGTTGTCGTACAACCGCGCGCCGGTGATCCTGTTGCCCGTGCCCGAGCCGAACTTGACGGCGATGCCGTCCGCGTTCTGCCCGTGCCCGGCGGCGTCGTAGTTGCCGTGACTGTCCAGGTTCTGCACGAGGTTGTTCACCGTGCCGTCGCCGGGCAGGGTGAACCCGGAGTCGCCGTTGTTCGCGGTGACCAGGTTCTTGAAGACGCCGCCGGTCGACGACGTGACGACGAAGCCCTGGGCGGGCGAGGACTGGAAAGTGAGGTTCTGCACGGTCCAGTAGCTGCCGTAGATCCCGGCGAGCCAGGACCCCGCGGGCAGCTTCGAGCCGTCGATCTTCACCTTCTCGCCGCCGTACGCCCGCAGCGTGATGCGGGAGGAACTCGTGCCGCTGGCCGTCGACTTGAGCGTGGCGGTCGGATAGTACGTACCGGCCCGGACCTGGATGACGGCCCCGGCGACCGCGTGTTTGACCGCCGACTCCAGCTGCTCGGTGGTGGACACGGTGACCGTCGACGAGGCCGCCTCGGCGCCGCCGTTCGACAGGCCGAGGTAGACGCCGCCCGCCCCCGCGGAGACGGCCACCGCGGCGGCGATCGAGAGGGTGCGTGTCCTGCGGTGACGTCCGGTGCTCAAACGCACGGGGCGTTCCTTTCACTGAGGCCGATGGGACGAAACGGGCCGGAGGGGCCGCCCCGGCCCGTTTCTGCCCACCAGTCGCCGCCACGGCCGGAAAGGGTTGCCGTGCACCCGCCCAAAGGATCGAAACTTTCGCTCCCATGCGCCCCACCCCCACCGATTGACGCCCCGTTCCCCGCTGGTGACACTCCGATGGCACCACACCCCACAGAAACACCCAAAGGAAACCCCCACACCCACACAGGAAGTGTCATGCGCCGCCTGAGTATCGTCCGCACACTGCTCCTGGCCCTCTTCCTCACCGTTCTGACCGCCCCGCCCGGCACCGCGGCGGCCGCCACTCCCGGAGCCCCGCCCGTGAACCACCCGAAGTACGCCGGCTACCTCTTCGCCTACTTCACCGGCGAGGGAACCGCCGACGGCGAACAGATCCGCTACGCCCTCAGCCGGGGCAACGACCCGCTGCACTGGCGGGAGTTGAACGGCGGGAGGCCCGTCCTCACCTCGACCATCGGCGAGAAGGGTCTGCGCGACCCGTTCGTGATCCGCTCCCCCAAGGGTGACAAGTTCTTCCTCATCGCCACCGACCTGCGCATGTACCAGAACAGCAGCGGCAGTTGGGACGACGTTCAGCGCCACGGCAGCAAGTCGGTCATGATCTGGGAGTCGACCGACCTGGTCCACTGGACCGACCAGCGGCTGGTGAAGGTGGCCCCCGACAACGCGGGCAACACCTGGGCGCCGGAGGCCTACTGGGACGACAGCCTCGGCGAGTACGTCGTCTTCTGGGCGTCCAAGCTGTACGCCGACGACGACCCCGGACACACCGGATCGACGTACAACAAGATGCTGTACGCGACGACGAAGGACTTCCGCACCTTCAGCGCGCCGAAGGTCTGGGACGACCCGGGTTACTCGGTCATCGACTCCACGGTCGTGAAGTACAAGGACAGCTACTACCGCTACACGAAGGACGAGCGCGACCCGTCCTCCAGCTCGCCCTGCTCGAAGTTCATCACCGGCGAGAAGTCGACGAGCCTCACCTCGACCACATACGACTTCGTCGCCGACTGCATCGGCAGCGGCTCGATCAGCCGGGGCGAGGGGCCGACGGTCTTCAAGTCCAACACCGAGAACAAGTGGTACCTGTTCATCGACGAGTACGGCGCCCGCGGCTACGTCCCCTTCGAGACGACCGACCTCGACTCGGGCCGCTGGACCATGTCGAAGGACTACCAGCTCCCGGCGAGCCCCCGGCACGGCACGGTCCTGCCGGTGACGCAGCAGGAGTACGACCGACTGCTGGCCGCGTACCCGAGCTCCCCTGCCTCGATCACGGACGTGACGGCGAAGGGCCAGAAGGGGTACGCGATCGTCACCGAGTCGGCCTCGAAGGTCGTCCTGCCGATGCAGCCCGGGGCCGATCCGCGCGGCCTCGCCCCGAAACTGTGGGTGGGTGAAGGCGCCTCGGTGACCCCGCGCTCGGGCACGCGCCGCGATTTCCGCACGCCGCAGACGTACACCGTCACGGCCGCCGACGGGACGCGCCGCACCTGGACCGTGGAGGCCGTGCCCACGAACAGCCCGACACTGCCCGGCCTCAACGCCGACCCGGACGTGCACTACCTGAACGGCGAGTACTGGATCTATCCGACGACGGACGGCTTCCAGGGCTGGAGCGGGACACGGTTCAAGGCGTACTCCTCCAAGGACCTGGTCCACTGGAAGGACCACGGCGTCATCCTGGATCTGGGTCCGGACGTGTCCTGGGCGGACCAGTACGCGTGGGCCCAGGCTATCGCCGAGCGCGACGGCAGGTACTACTTCTACTTCTGTGCCGAGCAGCAGATAGGGGTCGCGGTCGCCGACTCCCCCGCCGGTCCCTTCAAGGACGCGCTGGGCAAGCCGCTGGTGGCCAAGGGGGGCGCCTGGAGCGGTCAGATGATCGACCCGGCGGTCTTCACGGACGACGACGGTCAGGCGTACCTCTACTGGGGCAACGGGCACGGGTACGTCGTGCCGCTGAACGACGACATGGTCTCGTTCGACCCGGCGAAGGTGAAGGACATCACCCCGCAGAACTTCCGCGAGGGTTCCTTCGTGGTCAAGCGCGGCGGCACGTACTACTTCATGTGGTCGGAGGACGACACCCGCAGCGAGAACTACCACGTGGCGTACGCGACGGGACCGTCCCCGCTCGGCCCGTGGACCAAGCGGGGGACGATCCTGTCCAAGCGTCCCGAGTACGGCATCCTCGCCACCGGCCACCACTCCGTGGTGAACGTGCCCGGCACCGACGAGTGGTACATCGTCTACCACCGGTTCGCGCTGAACGGCCCCGGCCTGCCGGGCGGTGACGGCATGCACCGCGAGACGACGATCGACCGCCTGAGGTTCGCCGCGGACGGCAGCATCGAGCCGGTCGTTCCGACCCTTGAGTCGATCAAGCCCGTGCGGAACAAGGGCTGATGACGGGGCATCGGATGCGGCGGAGCGTCAGCTGACGAAGTACGTCGGGTTCGGGAGCTTGTACTTCCGGTCGGCGTAGCCGCCGTCGAGGTCCGAGTACTGGTCGCCGAAGTTGGCGATGATCTCGTACCCGAGGTCGTCCTCGATGTGCTTGCGCGTGCCGGACTTGTACTGCACGGTCGTGCAGTTCCAGGCGCCCGGCGTCGCGCAGGCGCTGAGGTAGGACGGCGGGTTGGCCGCGTCCTTGAGGAAGATGTGGGCGGCGTCGAGGTTCACGTCGGCGCCGACCTTCTTCAGGTTCTCGACGGCCGAGGCGCGCTGCGACTCCTTCAGGCCCGAGTTGTAGAAGACCTCGACGCCCTTGGCCTTCGCGTACCGCACCAGCTCGGGGCTGCCGAAGACGGCCGGGCGGTCGGCCCGCGCCACGTACTCGGCCCACGTGGTCGAGTTGTACGTGTAGTTGGTCTTCTTCTCGTAGTCGAGGCTGAGCAGCAGCGTGTCGTCGATGTCGAAGACGACCGCGGGCTTCTCGCCCTTCTTGACCGCCTTGCGGGCGGCCTGGTCGATGTACTTCCTCGCGGCCTTGTCGATGCTCGCGAGGTCCTTGGCGTACGGGCTGGTCGGCGACGCCTGGTAGACGCCGTTCGCGTCCGGCGCGGTGCCGTAGTAGGTGTCGATGTCCTTCACCAGGAGCCCGATGTTGTAGGGCTCGTGAGTGGAGTTGGCCGTGGACTGGCCGGCCGTCGCCGCGCCGGCGCCGTACAGGGCGGCGCCGGCGACGGCGCAGGCCGCGGCGATGGCCGCGATGCGCAGTGGCTTATGCATGACACGTTTTCTACGCGCGTCACGTGGGTGGGCGCGAGACCCGTTGCCTGATCGAGACCCGTTCGGCGGGCAAAAAACGGGTCAAGCGCCCGGATGGCTCAGCCGCGTCTCAGTTCATCGTCGCCCCGATGGTCGTCGAGCCCGTCGTCAGGAACGTCGTGGCGGGCAGGGTGCCGCTGGAGCTGCGGGCGTTGTACGTGCTGCTCGCGTCCGTGGACTTGAAGGCGGGCGTGGAGACGCCGGAGTCCCAGTTGTTGCCGGCCGAGGAGACCTTCGAGCCCTTGCTGACCGAGCCGCCGCCGTTGCTGACCGCGAGGTTCTTGCCGAGCTTGGCGGAGCTGGTGGCGAAGTAGTAGCCCCACTTGCTGTTGGCGTAGGCCGTGGTGCGGTTGATGACGATCGCGCCGGTGTTGGAGTTCTCGGTGAAACCGTTTCCGGCGTTTCCCCAGGCCGCGGAGTTGTTGACGACGTGCGCGACGGTGACGCCGTTGCCGCCCAGCTTGTAGCCGTTGCCGTTGCCCTCGAAGGCGGAGTCGCCCCAGCGGTTGACGCCGTTGCCGAAGGACCAGGTGTGTTCGATGGTGACCGGGGAGGAGAAGGACCAGAGGTCGATGCCGTCGTCCGAGTTGTTGTAGAGCCGGGCTCCGGTGACGAGGTTGCCGGTGCCGGAGCCGAACTTGATGGCCACCCCGTCCGCGTTCTGGCCGTGGTTGGCGGCGTCGTAGTTGCCGTAACTGTCCAGGTTCTTCACGGTGTTGTTGACCGTGCCGTCGCCGGTGAGCGTGAAGCCGGAGTCGCCGCCGTTGATGGTCTTGACGTTGTTCCAGTTGGTGCCGGTGCAGGACTGGCAGACGACCGCGCTGTCCGGGGAGTTCTGGAACGTGATGTTGGAGACGTTCCAGTAGTCGGCGGTCAGCTTGAAGATCCAGCCGCCGGAGGGCAGCGACGACCCGTCGATCTTCACCGTCTCCGAGCCGTACGCGGTGAGCGTGATGGGCGAGGAGGAACTGCCGTTGGCCGTGGACTGGAGGGTGGCCGTCGGGTAGTAGGTGCCGCCGCGGACCTGGATGACGGTGCCGGCGGTGGCGTTCTTGATGGCGTTGGACAGGTCGGTGGAGTTGCTGACGACCACGGTGGCGGCCTGTGCCTGGGTGGGCAGGGCGACGGCGAGTCCGGCGCCCAGGGACAGGGCGGCGAGGGCCGTGAAAGCGGTACGACGAGACATGGAGTGCGGGTCCTTTCCGTCGTTCATGGGGAGGGGGAGGGGTGGTTCACAGGACGTGGTCCAGCCAGGTGAAGACCTCGTCCTGCATGCGGTCGACGAAGACATGGCCGAGGTCGGGCCAGGTCCTGAGGTGCAACCGCTCCTCGGCGTGACGGGACCGCCAGACGGTGCGCAGCCTGTCGTGGGCCGCGCGGACGCCGTCGGCGGGGAACAGCGGGTCGAGCCCGCCGCTGAAGAACAGCATCGGCCTGGGTGCGGCGATGCTCGCCACGTCGGGGAAGTCGAGGAACCGGGGAAGCCCGGGATGGAGCATGTAGTACGAGGACTGCCCGCGCAGCGTGTTGTTGCCGGGCACCATCATTTCCTTCAGGCCGGTCATCCAGCAGACGGCGGCCGCGGCGGCGAGGTCGTCGCTGAGCGCGGCCGCCTGCCAGGCGCGGAAGGCGCCCATGGAGAAGCCGACGGCGGCGACCCGCGTCCCGTCCACGCGGTCGAGGCCGGCGAGGAATCCGGCGGCCCGGGCGTCCTCGCGGGCCATGAGTCCGGCGAGCGAGGAGCCGAGGTTGAAGAAGTTGGACGCGAGGGCCTGCTGCTGGTCGTAGGCGAGGGGGCCGCGGTCGCCCCACCCGAGGGCGTCCGCGCACAGCACGACGTATCCCCGCCGGGCCAGTTCGTCGCCGACGAACCGTCCGCTGAAGTAGCGCTCCGACCACGCCTGAGCGGAGGCGAGCCGGGTGTCGTCGTACCAGGGCCGGACCAGCTTCTCCTTCCCGATGTCGAACTTCGCCCCGTGGTCGTGCAGGAGCAGCACGGCAGGGAAGGGGCCGGGGCCGTCCGGGGTGAGGAGGGCGGCCCGCACGCGTTCGTGGCGGGTGAGGGAGAGCGTCACCAACTCGGCGGTGTAGCCGTCCTGTTGGCGGCGGTCGGTGAACTCGGGTGCGTACGGGGTGTGTTTCTCCCGTTCGACGACCAGTAGCTCCTCGACCTTGGCGCGGGCGGCCCGGCGCCAGGCGCGGAAGTCGCGCAGGGGGGAGTTTCCCCAGGCGAGGGGGAAGGTCAACTCAGCTTTGAGAGCGGGGTGGAAGTCGGGCAGCGGGCCGTCCACGACGGCTGCCTGCGCGTCGGCGGGGGCGGCCTGCGCGTTCGGGACGGTGACCTGGCCGGCCAGGAGCGCGGCCCCGGCGCCGACGACGAACGCCCGCCGTCCCACCGCCGGATCACCCGCGCCCATAGGGCCTCCAGTCCCCGAGATACGTCCGCCGGGTGTGGGTCGCGGCCTCCTCGGCGGTCAGTTGCGGACGGTTCTCCGGCACCGAGATCACCGCGCCCGGACCGGAGTTGGCGTGCTCGCGAAAGCGCATGGTCTGCCAGGGGTAGGCGTCACGCATGTTGGTGTACGGGGTCACCGCGTCGATCCCGGAACCGATCCAGGTGTCCCGCACGACCAGCGAGGGCCAGGCGGTCGTCTCGTAGGACGGCACCCAGGGCCGCGCGATCTTGTACGCCGCGTCCTCGGCGCCTGAGGTGATCCGGCCCCGGAGGGCGAGGAAGCCGTAGGGGTTGGCGCGGGCTGTGGCGGGGGCGAAGACCATGCCCTTGGGGGTGAAGGTCACGTCCCGTTGGAGGGTGTGGAAGTGGCAGGCGTCGAAGACGGCCCGGCCCCGACCGAAGACGAAGTCGACGTCGCCCTCGATGTAGCAGCGGTGGAAGTACTGCCGGTCGAAGGCGTCCAGCGCGGTGGTGTCCGCGAACAGGGTGTCCTGGTGGGCGAGGAGCCGGACGTTCTCGAAGTGGGTGCGGTCGCCGGTGACGTAGGCGGCCACCGCCTGGGTTCCGGTGATCTCCGGGTGGTCGGCGCGCAGCCAGTCGTTGGCGAGGGTGAGGTCGCGGACGGTGAGGCCGGGCGCGGAGGAGGTGAAGGCGGCGGAGCCGGCCGTGCCGTAGGTGCCGGAACCGTCGGGCTTCTGGGTGCCGTTGGCATTGTCGTAGACCAGGACGGCGGCGCGCGGGTCACGGGAGGCACCACGTATTGTCAACTCCTCTTTGCCGCCTGGGACGTTGACGACCTGCCGGTACGTTCCCGGGTGTACGACGATCGTCCAGCCGGGTCCGTCGACGGCGTCCACCGCGGCTTGGAGGGAGTCGCCGGGGCGGACGTGGAGGACGCGGCGAGCGTGGGCGTGGGCGGGGGTCGCGGTGATCAGGGCGGCGGTCGTGAGGCCGGCGAGGAGGGTGCGTCGGGGCAGCATGTCAGCACTCCCCCTTCCAGGGCTCCCAGTCGCCGAGGTAGGCCTCGCGGGTCGCCGACGCGGCCTGTTCGGCGGCGAGTTGGGGACGGTTCTCCGGCACGGAGACCACGGCTCCGGGGCCGCTGTTGCGGTATTCGGCGAACCGCTGGTTCTGCCAGGGGAAGGAGGCCGACATGTCGGTGTAGGGCGCGACCGCGTCGATGCCGGCGTCGAGACGGGTGTCGCGGACGGTGAGGCTCGGGCGGGCGGTGGTGTCGGAGCTGGGGACCCAGGGCCGGGCCAGCTTGTAGAAGGCGTCCGGGGCCGCGCTGCTGACCCGGCTCCGGCTGACCAGGTATCCGAGCGGGTTGGCGCCGGCCGTGGAGGGCGCGAAGACGAAGCCGTAGGGCGCGGCGGCCAGGTCGGCGCGGTTCAGGGTGCGGAAGTGGCAGTGCTCGTAGACGGCCGTCGCCCGGCCGAAGACGAAGTCGACGTCTCCCTCGGCGTAGCAGTGCGCGTAGTACTGGCGGGCGAAGACGCCGAGGGCGATCGAGTCGGCGTACAGGGTGTCCTGGTGTCCGAGGAAGCGGCAGTGGTGGAAGGCGGAGCGGTCGCCCTGGACCTTGAGGGCGACGGCCTGGGTGCCGGTGATGTCGGGGTGGTCGGCGCGCAGCCAGTCGTTGGCGAAGGTGATCCAGCGGGCGGTGAAGCCGTCGGCCTGCACGGTGGTGGTGGCCGACCCGGTGGTGCCGTAGGTGCCGCCGCCGGGCTTGGGAGTGCCGGCCGCGTTGTCGTAGACGATGACGACGTCACGAGGGTTCTCGGAGGCGCCGATCCAGGTGGCCTCGGTGCGGGTGACGTCGACGGCGACCGTTTCCCGGTACACGCCCGGTGCGAGCACGAGGGTCCAGCCGCTGCCGGTGGTGGCGGCGACGGCGGCGCGGACGGAGGTGAAGTCGCCCTGGCCGTCCGGGGCGACGTACAGGGTCCGGGGGGTGCGACGGGCGGCTGGGCTGCCGTAGCGGCCGAAGGGGCGACGCCGTCCGGCAGCTGCCCGCGCGGGCGGGGCGGCGAGCGAGAGGGCGGCGAGCGTGCCGGCGCTCGCGGCGAGGAACCCCCTTCTGGAGAAGGTGAGTTGACCGAGGTGGGGCGAGGGCATGCGGGTGCTCCTTCGCGGTGCGGCGGTGCGGCTCCGCGGGGACGGGCCGGGACGGAAGGGGGGACGGGCCGGGGTGGCGGCGGGTGCCGCCGCCCCGGCCGTCGTACGGAAGGGGTTGACCGGATCGGCCGGATCGGCCGGGTGGTCAGCCCAGGCGGCCGGCGCCCGCGCCGCAGTCGACGATCCGCGGGACCGCCCGCGCCGGGTCGACCTTGGTGCGCAGGGTCGGGGTCCAGCCCGCGCCGGACTGCAGGACCTCGCCGGGGATCTCCGCGTTGTGCACGGCGATCAGGTCGGTCAGCTTGCCGTTGACGTAGTTGTCGTCGGCGGTGACCGGAGAGACGTTCCACCGCTTCAGCGCCTTGGCCGCACTGACCCCCTCCGGCAGCGTGAACGCGTTGTGCTGGGCGACGAGTTGGGACTCCTTGCCGATGCCGAAGCTGTAGGCGTAGGAGTCGTTGCCGACGAAGTGGTTGTTGTAGGAGTCCACCTGGCCGAAGCGGACCCGGGGGGCGCGCTCGACCAGATTCGAGAACTGGTTGTGGTGGAAGGTCACCTTGAGGTGGCCCCGGTCGCCGGCGGCGGTGGACTCGCTGTCGCTGTTGCCGATGAGGATCGTCTTGTCGTGCTCGGTGAAGACGTTCCAGGAAGCGGTCACGTAGTCGGAGCCCCGGACGATGTCCAGCTCGCCGTCGTGCTGCTGGTAGAGCATGCCGAAGTAGGTCGGCGCGGCGCTGTCCGGGTGCGTGCCGTCGGTGAACGTGTTGTGGTCCATCCAGACATGGGTGGAGCCGTACACGACGGCGGTGTCGTACTCGGAGTTCCAGTTGCCCTTGGCTCCGTCGGTCGGGTCCCACTGCGGGAAGCAGTCGATGGGCGACTCGAAGGCCAGGTTCCGGATGATCACGTTGTCGACGGCCTTGATCTGGAGGCTGACGCCCTTGAATCCGGCGTTCCTGCCGATGCCGACGATGGTGGTGTTGGCGGGGATGTTCGCCTTGATGGCCTTGTCCTGGTTGGCCTGGGAGGTGCGTCGCAGCCCCTCCGGGCTGTCGTCGGGCTCCGCGCTCAGGTCGGTGTCCAGCCCCCAGGTCTGAGGCGCGTACTTGGCGAGGTAGGCGTCGAAGTCGTACCCGGGTGCGGCGAAGGCGTCGCACCCCTCGGCGACGGCGTCGATGACGCCCTTCACCTTGATGATCTTCGGTGCCGTTCCGCCGGCGGCGAGGGCGGCCTTGAACTCGGCCCAGGTGGTGACGGTGTACACGTGGGCGGCGTCGGCGGCCGACCCACCGGTGGTCCCGGTCCCGTAGGACCCCCAGCCGTCGTTGACGCCCAGGACCTGCCGGCCGAGGTCACGGGAGGCGGAGTGGGACTGAGCCTGGGTCTGGGACTGTGCCTGGGTCTGGGACTGGACCTGGGGCTGGGCGGACGCCGTGCCGGTGACGGACAGCACCAGCGCGGTGCACCCCACCAGAGCAGCTGTGACGCGTCCATGACATGACTGAGTACGCACTGTGCGGGTCTCCTCTGCATGAAAGAGCGGTGCGTGGAGCGAGAGCGGTTACGAAAGCGGCGCGGGCCAGGTGATCCAGGACGTGGGAATCTCGTCGTGCAGCCGGACGACGTCACGCGGCGCGAGCACCCGCGTCCGCAGCAGCTCCCGGGCGACGAGCCGCGCCACGGCGATCGCGCCCGGCGGATTGAAGTGCGTGTTGTCCTGCTCGGTCGCGGTCCAGTTGAAGTACGTCTTCGTCGCCTCGACCCCGAGCCGCTGCCACAGCGCGAGCGAGAGCGCCTGGACGTCGAGCAGCGCCACCCGCTCCGACTCGGCGAGCGCGCGCATGGCGGCCGGGTACTCGCCGTGCGTCGGCACGGCGTTTCCCTCGGCGTCGAACCTGCGGCGCTCGACCGGCGTGGCGAGCACGGGCCGCGCGCCCTTCGCACGGGCGCCGTCGATGTACATCCGCAGGTAGTCCTGGTACGTCGTCCAGGGCTCGGTGTACCGCGTCGGGTCGGTGGTCTTCTCGTCGTTGTGCGCGAACTGGATCAGCAGGAAGTCCCCCGGCCGGATGGCGGCGAGGATGGCGTCGAGCCGGCCTTCGTCGACGAAGCTCTTGGAACTGCGCCCGTTCACGGCATGGTTGGCGACGGGCCGGTCCTTGTGCAGAAAGAACGGAAACGCCATTCCCCACCCGGTCTCGGGAGCGGCGTCGGAGTACTTCTGGGCGGCGGTGGAATCCCCGGCGATGAAGAGCGTGCGGGGCCGAGACGCACCGGCATGGGCGGGAACGGCTCCTGCGAGCCCGAGAGGAAGGGCGGCGAGGGCCGCCGAGGTGACCTGTCTGCGGCTAAGGGACACGAACGTGCACCTTTCAACAGGGGGCATGGATGTGAGGGGGCGCGGGGAACTGCGCGGCCGGCCCCAACCGGCCGGCAGTCCCCCACAAACCGAAACCGCACGAGCTATCCGTGGTTCTTCTTCCAGTCGGCCTGCGCAGCGTTCAGCTGCTTGGCCAACGTGTCCAGAAACTCCTTCGCGCTCATCTTTCCGAGCAGCACCTTCTGGAAGTTCGGCTCGTTGTCCGCCTTGGAAATCGTGTTCCAGTCGGGCAGGTAGTAGGGCAGCTGCACGATCTTCGTGGTGGTCCCGGCCAGCGCCTCGGCGGCGAGCTTCGTCGGCTCCGACGCCTGCACCCAACCGTCCTTCGCCGCCTCGGAGTTGGCGGGCACCTGCCCCGCCGACTCGTTCCACTTGCTGTTCGACTCGTGCGACGCGGCGAACTCGATGAACTTCCAGGCGGCGGTCTTGTTCTTGCTGGACTTGAACAGCCCGAGCCCGTCGACGGGGTTGGACACCTGCACCCGGGTGCCGTCGTCCTGCGTCGGCGCCGGGATGCCCTTGAACTTGCCGGCCAGGGCCTTCTGGTGGTCCTTGCCGGAGCCCAGGTTGTGGCTCAGCATGCCGATGGTGCCGGAGTCCCACTGGGCGACCATCTTGGTGAAGTCGTTGTTGACGTCGGCGGACGGGGTGTCCTTCTTGTACAGGCCGACGTACTTCTCCAGCGCGGCCACGTTCTTCGGGTCGTTGACCGTGGTCTTGTCGCCGTTCCAGAACTCGGTGACACCGCTCTGCCCGTACGTGGCGTCCAGTGCCGGGGCGATGGAGCCCGCGCCGCCTCGGATGGTGTAACCGAACGCGTTCTTGCTCGCGTCGGTGAGCTTGTCGGCCGCCGCGTAGAACTTCGTCCAGGTGGTCGGCGCGTCCAGGGCGGCCTTCTGGAACAGGTCGGTGCGGTACCACAGGGTGCCGTTGTTCGCGGAGGTCGGCACCGAGTACGTCTTGCCGTCGAGGCCCGCCGCCTTCACTCCGTCCAGGAACTTCTGGTTGAGCTTGCCGTTCAGCGAGCTCTTGGAGATCCGGCTGTCCAGCGGTTCGAGGGCGTTCTGCGCGGCGACCTCGGCGAGCATCGCGGTGCCCACGCCGCCGACGTCGGGCAGGCCGCCGCCCTGGATGGCGGTGTCGTACTTGGACTGGACGCTGTCGGCGGGCACCCCGACGTAGTTGACCTTGATGTCCGGGTTGGCCTTCTCGAAGTCGGCGATGATCTCCTTCCAGATGTCGGTACGGACACCGCCGTTGTTGTCCCAGAAGGTGATCTCACCCTTGCCGGAGCCCTCGCCTCCCTTGTCCCCCGCGGCGCCGCTGCCGTCGTCACCACACGCGGTGGCGGTCAGCGCGAGCACGGAGCCCAGGGCGACGGCCAGGGCGGCGCGCCTGCTTCTGCGGATGCTGCTCTTCATATAGTCGGCTCTCTTCTTCTGGATCCCAACGGAGGTATGAAGTTGTGGGGGGTCATGGGGTGGTTCAGTGGGTGGCGCCGGTGCGGTGGGCGTACGGCGCCCAGCCGTCGGGGCCCTTGAGGTAGTCCGCGACGGTGCGGGTTCGCGCGTCGGCGTGTCCCAGCTGCGGCCGATCGATTGAAGTGGCCGCCCCCGGCCCGAAGTTGCGGTACTCGGCGAACCGCGCGTCGCGCCACGAGAACCCGCTCATGTCGGTCCACGGCGACGACTTGATGGCCGCCGGCAGCTCGGTGTCCCGGATCAGCACCTGCGCGACCGCCTCCGGCTCCCCACCCGGATGCCACGGCCGCCCCAGGTGGAAGGAGTCGTCGGGCGCGTCGCTGACGACCTTCGACCGGGTGATCAGGAATCCGTACGGATTGCCCGTCCAGGTCGAAGCGGCCGTCAGGTAACCGTTGTTGGTGTCCGATCCCCGGCTCAGCAGCCGGATCACCGACCGCTCGATGACGGTCGTCGCGCGCCCGTAGACGAAGTCGACGTCGCCCTGGATGTAGGAGTCGCGGACGTACACCCGGCTGACGGTGGTCAGCTTCGGGCTGTCGGTCATGAGCGTGTCCTGGTTGCCCAGGAAGGCGGTGTTCTCGAAGACGATCCGGTCGCCGGTCGTCTTCATGGCGAGCGCCTGCTCGCCGTTCAGCTCGACGGCGGCCTCGTCGAAGTCGTTGCTGAAGGTCAGGTTGCGGGCCGTGACGTCGTTCGCGGCGATCCGGACGGTGGCGCTCCCCGTCGAACCCCCGTACGCCGCAGGCGTGTCGTAGACGATGACGGTGTCCGCGCGGTCGTGTCCAGTGCCCTGCAGCAGGACGTGCGGCTTGGTCGTGGGGACGAAGACCTTCTCGCGGTACGTGCCCGGCGCGACGGCGACGGTGATGTCGTCGGCGTTGCCGTCGGGCACGGCGTCGACGGCGGACTGGACGGTCGGGTAGTCGCCCGGCACGTTCAGCGTGACCGCGGCGCCGATCCGCGCCTGCGGCCCGGAGAAGCGGGTGACCAGCGCGGGAACGGCCGCCGCCGGGTCCAGCCGGTAGGCGTAGAACTCCCGCGGATCGAAGGCGGCGCCCCACTCGTCGGTGCGCCCGCTCGTGTTGCGCAGGATCGACCCGCGCTCGACCAGCTCGGCCGTCGCGTCGGCCTGGTAGGGATGCTGGACGCCGTCGTAGTAACTGTTCTCGATGACCATCTTGGTGTGGCCCCGCGACCAGTTCCCGTACGTCCACACCGGGTCCCCGTCGGCCACCTGTGCCGAGAGGTAGTTGTTGTAGAGGTGGGCGTAGGCGCAGTTGTCCGCCGAGGGGTTGCGCTGTTTCGTGCCCGAGAACCAGTTGTGGTCGATGGTGATCTGGGTGCGGACGTTGGTCGTCCAGCCGATGCCGAACGCCTTGTTGTGGTTGCTGAAACGGTTGTAGGAAACGGTGACGTACTGGCTGTCCTTGCGGATGTCGAGCAGTCCGTCGCCCATGTGCGTGAAGGTGTTGTGGTCGATCCAGACGTGGTCGACGGTGTCCATCTGGATCGCGTCGAAGTCGGTCGTCTTGCCGTCCCAGTCGCCCTCGACGTAGGAGTCCCGGATCGTCAGATTGCGGATGATCACGTTGTGCGTGCCGGGGTTCAGGTGCAGTTCGCCGTGCACGATCTCGCCGGTGTCGCCGACGCCGATGATCGTCTTGTTCGAGGTCACGACGATGTCGGAGCCGAAGGGCTCGACGGCCACCGCGCCCTTGACCCGGATGACGTAGGGCTCCTCGGCGGCGGCGTACTTCGCGAGCTGCGCCTGGTCGGTGACGGTGACGACCTTGCCGCCGGCGCCTCCGGTGGCGCCCCCGGCGAGGGAGGCGAAACCGTGGGCCCGGTCGGTCCAGCGAGCCGCCGAGGACGTCGAAGCCGACGCGGCGGTCGAGGAGGCCGAGGACGTCGAGGCGACGGCTGCCGTCGGCTCGGCGGCGGCCCTCGCCTCGCCGACCGCGCCGAGGCCGAGCGCCGCCACCAGGCCGGCCACGGCCGCCATGACCACCCCGGGTCTCGGCAAGCGCTTGCTAGGGAAGTGCGTCATTGCGTCTCCCAACAGGCGTACAGAACAGGTGAGTTAAAGGGGTCTGATCCGGAACTCGTTGAACGTGGCGGCCCCGGCGTGCCCGGTTCCGACGGGCGCGAGGGCGAAGAGGCCGAGCAGGGCGCCGACCCAGCGCCAGGGGGTGGCGGCGAAGACGGGGCCGGACCAGCGCAGGCCGTCGCCGACGTCGTAGGCGAAACGGCAGCGGGCGCCCGCGCCGATCTCGATCCGCAGTCGGGCCCGCCCGTCGGGGGCGAGCCGTGGGTGGGCGGCGTCGCGTTCCCGATCGGCGACCTGTTCGGCGAACCGGTGCACGAGGTGGACGGCGCCGTCGGCGCCGCGCTGGAGGCCGATCCAGCCGAAGGCGTCGCCGAGGACCGTGAGTCCGGCGCGGGCGCCCGGCTCCTCGCTGTGCAGCCGCAGCTCCACCTCCACGGCCGACGGAACACCGGGCAGTCGTTGGGTGAGGATGTTCGGCAGGGTGCGCAGGTCGTGCGCGTCGGCCGTCCGCATGCAGGTCAGGCGTAGTCCGTCGGCGGAGTGCTGGGTGGCGAAGCCGTCCTGGGGGTTGGCCGTCCACGACCACTGACGGCCGAGACGGCCGCCGGGGAAGTCGTCGTCGGCCGCGGGCGCGGCGGACGGCTGCGCGGGCAGGTCGGGCCGCCGGTGCTCAAGGACCGGGGCGCCCTCGTCGCCGATGACCGGCCAGCCGTCCGCGCCCCAGCGCATCGGCTGGAGGTGGACGACGCGGCCGTACGCGCCGCGCTGCTGGAAGTGCAGGAACCAGTCCTCGCCGGACGGGGTGCGCACCCAGCCGCCCTGGTGGGGGCCGTTGACCTGGGTGTCCTGCTGTTCCAGGACGACGCGCTCCTCGTACGGGCCGAAGAAGTCCCGGGCGCGGAAGGCCCCCTGCCAGCCGGTCTCCACTCCCCCGGCGGGCGCGAGGATCCAGAACCAGCCGTCGTGCCGGTAGAGCTTCGGGCCTTCGAGGGTGAACCAGCCGGGGATGCGGTCCCCGTCGACGATCAGCTTGCCCTCGTCGAGGACGGCGGTCCCCTCGGGGTGCATCCGGTGGCCGGTGAGCCGGTTCTTCACGCCCGCGCGGGACTTCGCCCAGGCGTGGACGAGATACGCCTCGCCGGTCTCGTCCGCCCACAGGGGGCAGGGGTCGATGAGTCCCTTGCCCTCCTTCACCAGGTGCGGGCGGGTCCAAGGGCCCCTGATCTCGGGGGCGTTGACCTGGAAGACGCCCTGGTCGGGGTCGCCCCAGAAGATCCAGAAGCGGTCGTCGTGCCATCTCAACGCCGGTGCCCAGACCCCGCAGTCGTGGCGGGGAGTCCTGAACTCCTCGGCGGGTTCCAGGCGTTCGAGGGCGTGGCCGACCAGGGTCCAGTTGACCAGGTCGCGCGAGTGCAGCAACGGCAGGCCGGGGGCGCGGCCGAAGCTGGAGGCGGTGAGGTAGAAGTCGTCGCCGACGCGCACGACGTCGGGGTCGGACCAGTCGGCGTTCAGGATCGGGTTCGTGTACGTGCCGGGCTGCTCGTGGGTCACTGGCTGACCGCCTTCCGGACCAGCGCCGCCGCCTCGTCCCGGTCCAGGCGGCCGTCGGCGACGACGGTGACGACGCGGCGTACGGCCGTCTCGCCGGGCGGGATCGGCAGCCGCTCGGCCGAGGCCAGCGAGGAGCCGACGCCCGGGTACTCGCCGGTGCGCACGAACCAGGGGTCGCGGCGGGTGGTGTCGGTGGCGCCCGCGAAGACGAGCGTCCAGCCGGCGCCGGCCAGGGCGAGCCAGTCGGCGCGCTCGCCGTGGACCGACGCCTCGCCCTCGGTGTCGGCGGTGAAGACCTGCGGACCCTGCGGAGCCCCGGCCTCTTTCCGGGCGCGCCAGAAGAAGCCGCCGTAGGCCGCGCCGGGGCGGCCGTTCGTCGCCGGGCTGCCGATCGACAGCGGGCCGGACGTGACGTTGGTGAGGGAGAAGGTGAAGTCCAACGCCCAGGCGGTGTCGGTGAGTTCGGTGGCCGCGACCGTACGCCGCTCGCGCAGCAGCTCGGCCCCGGCGGCGATCCAGCGCAGCTCCTCGACGAAGCCGTCGGGGTCGCGCAGCTGGAAGGAGCCGTGGCGCTGGGCGCCGTGGTTGTCGAGCTCGGTCGGGCCCTGACCCTGGACGTAGGTCCGGCCGCCCCAGAAGTTGTGCCCCTCGACGTCGGGTACGGCTACACCGACGCCGAGGTGGTGTGTGTGGTCGGCCGGGCTCAGTTCGGTGACCGTCGTGCCGGCCAGGGTGGTGACGGGGTGCAGGTAGGGGCGCGGGGAGAGCCGGGCGGGCAGTTCGGGCCGGGTGACGTAGCGGCCGACCGGGCGGCCGGCGACGCGCAGGACGACCGGTGCGTCGGGTGCCGGTGCGGTCATCAGGGGCTCACCTCTTTCGGATGCACGGTCGTGAACGCCCAGGGGGCGCCCAGTTCGGAGTAGAGGGCGAGGGTCTCGGCGGCGGCGGCGACGAGACCGTCGACGCCGGGGACGACCCGCCGGTCCTCGTCGGGCAGCAGGCGCCAGGCGTCGTCGGGCAGCTGGACCGGGTCGGGGGCGGTCCGGATCGCCTCGACGACCCGCATGAACGACTCGGTCGCGGCGGGCGGGACGAGCAGTTCGGCCCCGTCGGTGAGGTGGTCGACGAGGTTCTCCAGCAGGTCGGTGCGGCCGTACTCGTACTCCTCGGGGCCGTGGTCGGCGCGCTGGAGCAGGACGCGGTCCTGCTTGTACCAGTACGTGATCCGGCCGCGGCTGCCGTGGACGACGACGTACGGGTCGTCGGGGTCCTCGGCGCACAGCGTGGCCGCGACGACGATGCGACCGCCGTCGGCCGTGGTGACGCGGACGCAGGAGGTGTCGTCGGACTCGATGGCGTTGGCGTGCGCCAGCTCCGTCTCGATGCCGGTGACGTCCTCGGCGCGGGTCGCTCCGGCCAGGGCGAGGGCGGTGGCGACGGCGTGCGCGAGGGGGTTGGTGAGCGCCCCGTCGATCACGTCGACGCCGTTCAGGCGCCGCTTGCCCGCCCAGGCCGCCCGCCGGTAGTACGCCTGCGCGCGCGCCCAGGCCCCGGCTCCGCCGACGCCGGCCACCTCGCCGATCGCACCGTCGGCGATCAGGGTGCGGATCGCCGGCACGGCGTGCGAGCCCAGCGACTGGAAGCCGATCTGGCAGACCACGCCGGCCTCGGCGACCCCGTCGGCCATGCGGCGGAACTCGGCGTAGGACGGCGCGGGCGGCTTCTCCAGCAGCAGGTGCACACCCTTGCGGGCCGCGGTCAGGGCCAGGTCGGTGTGGGTGGGGATGGGGGTGCAGACGACGGCGATCCGGGCGCCGGTGGCGTCCAGCAGGGCCCCGAAGTCGGCGGACTGCTCGGGTGTGCCGAGGCCCTCGGGGATCTCGCCCGGGGTCAGCGGGGTCAGCTCGCAGATGCCCGCCAGTCGGACGATCCCCTTGTCCTGGAGCCGGCGGATGTTGTCCAGGTGCCAGCGGCCGTGGCCGCGCGCGCCCGCGAGGACGATGGGGACGGCGGTGCCTGTGGTGTTCATGGGATCCTCCCTGCGCCCGCGCCGCGTGCCACCTCACGGTCGGCCGCCGCGGCGCTGTCGATCTTTTGGTGCAGGGTAGGCGTCCAGCCGACGTCCGCCGTGAGATCACGCTCGCTGCCGCTGTTGTAGGCGTTGTGGATCGCCAGGAGGTCGACGGGCCACCCGTTGAAGAGGGTGCCGGTCTGGTGCAGCGCGGTGCCGTTCCAGCTCTTCACCAGGTCGGCGGCCTCTACGCGCGAGGGCTTGGCCAAGAGGCAGCCCTGCGCGTAGAACGCCCGCTCGGTCGACACGCCCAGCGATTGACGTCCTCCCCAGCCCTGAGGCTGAAGATTTCGGTCCGTACCGCTACGCGGCATCACCATGGGTTCCTGCTTCACAGGCCCTTGCCGGTCTCCGCGGAGATCGGTCTTACATGGGCCTCCACAGGCGTCACCTTCCGCCCGCCCGGCGGTAGATCCACCAGCGCCGTGGTGAGACAAGCCGATGTCAGCCCCGGGAGCACGCCCCTTGGGGTCGCTAAGGGCGAGATACCCGGCCCGTCCCTCCTGAAGGATGGAATGCCGATCGGACGTTCGAATTTCGCTCGCCGTGACCTGGTCTGCCCAGACATGGGTCGCGCCGGTCAGCCAGATGTTGTCGTACGCCGTCTTCCAGTCGCCGAGGCCGCCGGTGTTGGGCTGCCAGACGGGGAAGCAGTCGTAGGCGTCGCGTAGGTCGAGGTTGCGCAGGATGACGTTGTCGGCGTTCCTGACCTGGAGGCTCGCGCCCTTGAGGACGGCGCCCTTGCCGAGGCCGACGATGGTGGTGTTCGAGCCGACCGGCAGCACGACCCGTTCCGCCTGCCGGGCGGCCGACGCCTGCCGGGCCTCCTCCTGCGGGCCGCTCGGCTTGGCGGAGCCCCAGGTGCGGGGGTCGTAGGCGGTCAGGTACCGCTTCAGGGCGTAGCCGTCGGCAGCGTAGTCGGCGCAGTCCAGGCGGTCGCCGTCCGCGTCGGTGTTGGCGTCGATCGTCCCGGCGACCTTGATGATCTTCGGGGTGTCGCTGCCGCCGTCGAGGGCGCGGACGAGTCCGGCGCGGTCGGTGACGGTGTGGACGTGGGCGTCGTCGGCCGCCGCGCCTCCGGTGGTGCCGGCGCCGTACGCGGCCCAGCCGTCGTCGGCGGCGAGGGTGTCGCGGCTGATGTCGCGGGACTCTGCGTGGGCGGGGACGCAGAGGGTGCCCAACGCCACGGCCGCTACCACTGTCTGACGGAGTCTCACCTGACGCTTCCTCATCCCTTCACCGCCCCCGCGCTGAACCCGGTGATCAGCCACTTCTGGATGAAGGCGAAGACGATCACCACGGGCACGGCGGCGATGATGCCGCCCGCGGCCAGCGCGCCCAGGTCGACGCTGTCCGCGCTCATCAGGGTGTTCAGGCCGACCGGAATCGTCTGCTTGGTCTGGTCGGACAGGAACATCAGGGCGAACAGGAAGTGGTTCCAGGCGTGCACGAAGGCGAAGGAGCCGACGGCGATCAGGCCCGGGCGCAGCAGGGGGAGGACGACGATGCGGAAGGCGGTGAACCGGTTGCAGCCGTCGACCCAGGCGGCCTCCTCCAGGGAGTAGGGCACGTTCCGGATGAAGCCGCTGATCAGGATCATCGACAGCGGCAGCTGGAAGACGGTCTCGGCGATGATCACGCTCGACAGCGAGTTGATCATCTTCAGCTCGGCGAAGATCTGGAAGAGCGGGACCAGGAGCAGCGCGCCCGGCACGAACTGGGTGCACAGCAGGGCGAGCATGAACCCGCGCTTGATCTTGAAGTCGAAGCGGGCCAGGGCGTAGCCGCCGGCCAGGGCGACGCCGGTCGTCAGCAGCAGGGTCGCCACGCCGGTGATCACGCTGTTCTGGAAGTAGATCCCGAAGTCCCGCTCGTTCCACACCTTCTCGAAGTGGTCGAAGGTCATCGGCCAGGGCACGAGCGAGGTCGAGCCGGCCGGGCGGAGCGCGAAGAGCAGGATCCAGTAGAAGGGGACGAGGGTGAAGACCAGGTAGATCCCCAGCGGGACGTAGATCTGCCAGCGGGGCGCCTCGTCCCAGGCGCGCTTCTTCCCAGGCGGTCGTCGGTCGGCTGCGGTGGGCACACGCACGGGGGCGGGTGTGACCTCGGTGGCCTCCTTGGTGATCACTTGTCGCCTCCTCCGAACTTGCTCAGCCGCAGATAGACCATCGAGCAGAAGAGCAGGATCACGAACGCGACCGTGGTGAGGGCGGACGCGTAGCCGAAGTTGTGGGCGTCGACGCTGGTGTTGGCGATGTAGAGCGGGAGGGTGGTGGTCTCCCCCGCCGGGCCGCCGCCGGTGAGCGTGTAGAGCAGGTCGACGTTGTTGAACTCCCACACCGCGCGCAGCAGCGTGGACAGGACGATGGCGTCCTTCAGGTGGGGCAGGGTGATGTGCCAGAACTGCTTGAGCCTGCTGGCCCCGTCGACCTCGGCGGCCTCGTACAGGTCCTTGGAGACGGACTGGAGGTCGGCGAGGATGAGGATCGCGAAGAAGGGGACGCCGCGCCACAGGTCGGCGACGATCGCCGCCGGGAAGACGGTGGAGGTGTCCGACAGCCAGCTGGTGCCGTACTCGCCGATGCCCATGTCCGCGAGGTAACGGGTGATGCCGGTCTGGGAGTTGTAGAGCAGCACCCAGATCGCGGAGGTCAGCACGCCGGAGACGGCCCACGGCGAGAAGACCAGGGCGCGGCCGAGCGAGCGCCCCACGAAGGTCTGGTTGACGATCAGCGCCAGCGCCAGGCCGAACAGCAGTTGTAGTCCGACCTCGACGAAGACCCACTTGGCGCTGAAGGTCAGGGTGTCCCAGAACTGCGGGTCGTCGGTGAAGGCGTGGACGAAGTTGTCGAAGCCCGCGTAGCCGTTCCGCCACGGTTTGGTGGGGTTGTAGTTCTGCAGGCTGTAGTAGAAGACGCTGATGACCGGGTAGGCGATGAAGCCCAGCATCAGCAGGGCCGCCGGCGCGATCAGCAGATACGGCAGTCTGCGCGGCGTGGCGGAGGCACGGCGCCGCCGGGGTGGCGCGGGCGGTTTCGCCACGGCTGCGGCTTGGGCCATGACTGTTCTCCGTTCTCGGTACGTCGGGCGGTGCGTCGGTGCGTCGTGCAGGAAGCGCTTTCTCGTCGGGCGCGGTGCGTCCTCGGCCGCGCTGTGGCAGTGCAGGGCAGTGCTGTGCTGTGCTGCGGTTCAGCCCGCGTACGGGTCCGCGACCTTGCCCGGTCGGGCCAGGAACTCGAAGTCGCAGCCGGTGTCGGCCTGGGTGATCTGTTCGTTGTAGAGCGCTCCGTAACCGCGCTCGTAACGGGTGGGCGGCGGCGTCCAGTCAGCCCGGCGCCGCTCCAACTCCTCGTCGTCCACGTTGAGTCGGAGGGAGCGGGCCTCGACGTCGAGGGTGATCGAGTCGCCCGTGCGCACCAGGGCCAGCGGCCCGCCGACGTACGACTCGGGCGCCACGTGCAGCACGCACGCGCCGTAACTCGTCCCGCTCATCCGGGCGTCGGAGATCCGCACCATGTCCCGCACACCCTGCTTGAGCAGGTGGTCGGGGATGGGCAGCATGCCGTACTCGGGCATGCCCGGGCCGCCCTTGGGGCCGGAGCCCCGCAGCACCAGGACCGTGTCGGCGGTGATGCCCAACTCGGGGTCGTTGATGGTGCGTTGCATGGTCCTGTAGTCGTCGAAGACGACCGCGGGACCGGTGTGCTTGAGCAGGTGCGGCTCGGCGGCGATGTGCTTGATGACGGCGCCGTCCGGGCAGAGGTTGCCGCGCAGCACGGCGACCCCGCCCTCCGCGGCGACCGGGTCGTCCCGGAGCCGGATGACGTCGTCGTGGTGGACCTGGGCGCCGGCGAGCTGCTCGCGCAGAGTGTCGAACGAGACCGTCGGGCGGTCGAGGTGGAGCAGGTCCGGGATCCGGGAGAGGAAGCCGGGCAGGCCGCCCGCGAAGTGGAAGTCCTCCATGAGGTACTTCTGGCCGCCGGGGCGGACGTTGGCGAGGACGGGGACCGTGCGGGCGATCCGGTCGAAGTCGTCGAGGGTGAGCGTGACGCCCGCGCGGCCGGCCATGGCGATGAGGTGGATGACGGCGTTCGTCGAACCGCCGAGGCCGAGGACGGTCGTCACCGCGTCCTCGAACGCCTCGGGGGTGAGGATGTCGGAGAGGACGCGCCCCTTGTGGACCTGTTCCACGATCCTCATGCCGGACGACGCGGCCATCCGATCGTGCCCGGAGTCCACGGCCGGGATGCTCGACGCACCCGGCACCGTCACGCCCAGCGCCTCCGCCGCGGCCGTCAGCGTGGACGCCGTGCCCATCGTCATGCAGTGACCCGGCGAGCGGGCGAGGCCGTTCTCCAGCTCGGCCAGCTCGCAGTCGCCGATCAGGCCGGCCCGCTTGTCGTCCCAGTACTTCCACATGTCGGTGCCCGAGCCGAGGATTTCGTTGCGCCAGTGGCCCGGCAGCATGGGCCCGGCCGGCACGAAGACGGTGGGCAGGTCCACGCTCGCCGCGCCCATGAGCAGCGCCGGGGTCGTCTTGTCGCAGCCGCCCATCAACACGGCGCCGTCGACCGGGTAGGAGCGCAGCAGCTCCTCGGTCTCCATGGCGAGCAGGTTGCGGTAGAGCATCGGGGTCGGCTTCTGGAAGGTCTCGCTGAGCGTGGCGACCGGGAACTCCAGCGGGAAACCGCCCGCCTGCCACACGCCCCGCTTCACGGCCTGGGCGCGGTCGCGCAGGTGGACGTGGCAGGGGTTGATGTCGGACCAGGTGTTGAGGATCGCGATGACCGGCTTGCCGAGGTGCTCCTCGGGGAGATAGCCGAGCTGGCGGGTGCGGGCGCGGTGGCTGAAGGAGCGCAGGCCGTCGGTGCCGTACCACTGGTGGCTTCGGAGTTCCTCCGGACGCTTCACCGGCGGCCGCTCGCTTGCGGCACTGTCGTCCGTGTGGCTGGAGGCATGATCGTCGAAGCGCTTCATATGGACCATCCGGCGGCTATGGCGGCGACCTCGGCGCGCTCGTCCTCGGGCAGCGACCGGCTCGGCGGGCGCACCTCGCGGCGGCACAGGCCAAGGGAGGCAAGGGCCTCCTTGACGACGGTGACGTTGTTGGCGGAGCCGTTGGCGGCGCGCAGCTCCTCGAAGCGCCTGATCTGTTCCCACACCTTCATCGCGGCCGGATAGTCCCCGGATCGAAGCGCTTCGATCATGTTCAGCGAAACGGCCGGGGCGACGTTGACCAGCCCGGACGTGAAGCCGGTGGCGCCCGCGGAGAAGTAGGAGGGGGCGTACGGCTCGGCGAGGCCGGCGACCCAGACGAAGCGTTCCAGGCCGGCGTCGCGCGCGAAGGCGGCGAAGCGGGCGGCGTCCGGGACGGCGTACTTGACGCCGACGACGTTCGGGCAGGCGTCGGCGAGCTCGGCGAGGCGCTCGCCGTGCAGCTGCGTGTTGCGGATGTAGGGGACGACGCCGAGTTCGGGCACCGCCTGCGCGATCTCCCGGTGGTAGTCGATCCAGCCGCTCTGCGAGACGTAGGGGTGGACGGGCTGGTGGACCATCACCATCTGCGCGCCCAGCTCCCGGGCGTGCCGGGCGGAGGCGACGGCGGTGGGGACGTCGTGTCCGACGCCGACGAGGATGACCGAACGGTCTCCCGCCTCCTCGATCGTCAACTCCGTGACCAGGCGGCGCTCCTCGGGGGTGAGGGCGTAGAACTCGCCGGTGTTGCCGTTCGGGGTGAGGGTGGTGATCCCGCCGTCGAGCAGACGGCGCAGCAGGGCCCGGTGGGCGTCCTGGTCGATGGAGCCGTCCTCGGCGAACGGGGTCACCGGGATGGCCACCACGTCGGCCAGGGCCGCACGCTGGGTCTCGAACGCCACGCTGCTCATTCCTGACCTTCCTCTGCCTGGACCCCGTCGAGGGTCCCGTCGTCGGTCTCGGGGAACGCCCGGTGCACGAAGGACGCGATGTGTGCGTGCAGGGCGCGGGCCGCGCCGTCCGCGTCGCCGCCCAGGGCGAGCCGCAGGATCTCGCGGTGCTCGCCGGCCTCCCGCTCCCAGGAGGGCGAGGCGGCCCAGGCGACGGCGGAGACCAGGGCGGCCTGGTCGCGGACCTCGTCGAGCATCCGGCCGAGCAGCGGGTTGCCGCACGGCAGGTAGAGCGCGCGGTGGAACTCCCGGTTGGCCAGGGACCGTTCGGCGGTGTCGGTCGCCTCGTCGGCCCTGGTCAGCGCAGCGCGGGCGGCGTCCAGGGAGGCTCCGCGCCGTACCGCCCGCCGCAGCGCCTCGGGTTCGAGGAGCAGCCGGACGTCGTAGACCTCGCGCGCCATGTCCGCGTCCACCATGCGCACCGTGACGCCCTTGTACTGGCTCATGACGACCAGGCCGGTGCCGGCCAGGGTCTTGAGGGCCTCGCGCACCGGGGTCTTGGACACCCCGAACTGCGCGGCGAGCTCGGTCTCGACCAGGGCCTGACCGGGCGACAGCCGCCCGGTGAGGATGCGGCGTTTGATCTCCTCCAGCACGTACTGCGTGCGGGAGGGGATCGGCGTGGGCACAGAGGTCATGCGCGCCTCTCGGAAGTCGCGTGTCTGATCTCAGATCTCGCGTATCGCGTCTCATATATGACGTACGAAGTACGACGCGTTGAAGGTAGGAGGGCCCCTGTGATTCGTCAATGCTTCTGACAAAGGAAGTGTCAAAAGGGGTGTCGGAGGGGGTGTCAGAAGGGGATGGTCTCGCCCTCGCGTGCGGTGCGGGTGGGGCCGTCGAAGACGACGGCGGCCCGCTCGGTCGCGGCCTTCCGGGTCACAGTGGGCCCGACGTGGGTGATGTACAGCTCCCGCACCCCCGCCTTGCGGGCGGCGTCGCCAGCGTCCTCCGGCGTGAGATGGACCTGCTGCTCGTGTTCGCCTTCGCGATGCCGGTCGAGATCCGCCTCGCACAGGAACAGATCTGCCCCGGAGGCGAGTTCGGTGAGCGCGTCGCACGGTCCGCTGTCCCCCGAGTACGCGAAGACGCTTCCCTGGCACTCGGCGCGCAGCCCGTACGCCTCGGTGTCGTGCGCCATCGCGCGCGAGGTCAGGCGCAGGTTCCAGTGCCGTACGGTGTGCCCGTCGAACAGGGGCCTGAAGTCGAGGACCTCGCTCAGGAACCGTACGTCCGAGCGGCCGAGGAAGCCCGCCAGGCGACGGGCGCAGTCGAGCGGCGCGTACACCGGGATCGGGGCCGGCGGGGTCATCCCGCCGAAGGCGAGCGCGTAGGCGGCGGCGAGGAGATCGGCGCTGTGGTCGGCGTGGAGGTGGGAGATCCAGATCGCCGTGAGCCGGTCGGGATCCGTGTGCCGTCGCAACTCCGCGAACGTCCCGAACCCCGCGTCCACCCAGACCTCGGCCCCCGCCCCGCGCAGCAGATAGCCGGAGCAGGGGCGGCCCGGCCCCGGGTGCGGAGAGGCGGTGCCGAGGACGGTGAGGCTGAGGGGCATACGGGGAGCGTACGTTTCCCGCCTGCCGGGCACGCCCTGATCGGGTCCGTCTACGACATGGTCATCGGGTCGGCCGGACAGGTCCTACGGCGTCCAGCCCGGATCGCGACCGCTCAGCCCGACCGCCCG
Source organism: Streptomyces sp. NPDC051677 (assembly GCF_044453465.1). Lineage (NCBI taxonomy): Bacteria > Bacillati > Actinomycetota > Actinomycetes > Kitasatosporales > Streptomycetaceae > Streptomyces > Streptomyces sp. NPDC051677. Next base: position 105,273 of record NZ_JBITCT010000015.1, on the reverse strand, counting down.
GTCGAGCAGCGGGGCGTCGCCCGGGACGGGCACGACGGGGCCGAAGACGCCGTCCCCGCGGTCCGACTCCCCGGCGGCCGCCAGCAGGAACTCGTGCGAGGCCCGCAGGGCGGCCTGGTCGGGCGCGTACTCCTGCCCGGTGGCCCGGGCCAGGTCCCATGCATGGATGACGAGTTCGTCGACGGCGACGGCGCCCGCGACCGCGCCGGGCAGGTCCACGCCGCCCGCGCGGGTCATGCCGGTCCAGGCGGCCGGGTCGCGCCAGGCGTCGGCGAGTTCGTCGAGCGCCTTGGGCAGTTCCTCGCGCCAGCCGGGGCCGATGTCCGTCGCGGCGCTGTCCGGCGGGGTGTCGGTCGTGGACCCCAGGTCCTTGCGGGCGGCGTCGCGGAAGGCGCCGGCGAGACCGGTCAGATGCCCGAGCAGGTTGCGGACCGCGGTGCCCGGGCAGGGCGTCGGATCCGCGAGCTGCTCGTCACGGACGCCCGCCGCGAGGCGCGCGATGATCCGGGCCTGCGGTTCGAGGTCAAGAGTCGTCGTGTCGGTCATACGGGGTAGACCGGCCGCCCGCCGAGAACTCATCGGCCGGAGTCAGCCCGGGGTTCGTCCGGGGTCCGCCCGCCGCGCATAGGGCACCTGCCCGATGCGGGGAGGACCTCCTTAGACCCACGATGACCAGGCATGACGAAGAACTGGTCCGTGGTGCGCGTCCTGCGGGACCGCGATGCGGCGATCTGTCTGGCGGCGCTGGTGGTCTCCGGCTTCGGTACGTCGGCGTTGTGGCTGGCGTCCGGGGTGTGGGTCAAGGACCTCACCGGCTCGAACGGGCTTGCGGCGCTCTGTGTGCTCGCGCTGTGGGTTCCCACCCTGGCCGGTCCGCTGCTGGGCACGCTCGCCGACCGCGCCCGTCGCAGACCCTTGCTCGTCGCGCTCAACCTGGGCCCGGCCGCCCTGCTCCTCACCGTCCTCGCGGTCGACTCCCCCGGCCGGCTGTGGCTGCTGTTCGCGGTGCTGGTGCTGTACGGCGCCGCCTCGGTGGTGGCCGACGCGGCCGAGTCCGGGCTCGTCGCAGCCGCCGTCGCCCCGGAGCTGCTCGGCGACTTCAACGGGCTGCGCACGACGGCCGTGGAGGGCATGAAGCTGGTCGCTCCCCTGGCGGGCGCGGGCTTGTACGCGGCGTACGGCGGCCCGAGCGTGGCGCTGCTGGACGCCGCGAGTTTCGTGGGCGCGGCGGCGCTGTACGCGTGCGTGCGGGTGCGTGAGGAACGGCCGCGGCGGGCCACGGGCGGCCTGCGGGCGCGGACCGCCGAGGGCGCGCGCTACCTGTGGGGGCACCCGGCGCTGCGCCCGCTGATCCTGGCCGGCGGTACGACGATGCTGTTCGCGGGTGTCAACGGCGCGCTGGTCTACGCCGTCGTCGAGGGCCTCGGCCGCTCCCCCTCGTACGCGGGCGCGCTGTACGCCGTCCAGGGCGCCGGCTCGGTCGCGGTGGGGCTGCTGTCGGGGCCCGCGCTGCGGCGACTGGGGGAACGCCGGTTCGCCGCGTACGGGATCGGTCTGACGGCGGTGGCGGTCGCCGCGCGGGCCGTCCCCTCGGAGCCGCTCGCCCTGGTGTGCGGCGCGGCCGTCGGGGCGGGGCTGCCCTGTGTGCTGATCGCCGCGCTGACCGCCGTACAGCGGGAGACGCCGGACGCGCTGCTCGGCCGGGTCACCGCCACGGCCGGGACGCTGATGTACGCGCCGAACGCCGTCGGGCTCGCGGCGGGGGCGGCACTGGTCGAACTCGTCGGCCACCGCCCCCTGTTGCTCGCCGTGGGCGGATGCCTGACGGCGACCGCCGCCCCGCTCCTTCAGCGCGCGGCGAGCGCCGAGCGCACCGCTTCCAGGTCGCCGTCCGACGCCAACCCGGCGTGATACAGCCGCAGTTCCGTCGCGCCGAGGTCCCGGGCCCGCGCGGCGTCGGCGGCGAGGGCGCCCGGGCTGCCGCCCATGCCGGAGACGACGCCGAAGTTGGCGGCGACGACCGCGTCCGCGCGGCCCTGTTCGGCGAAGGGCGTCAGCAGGCCGGGCCCGCCCGCGCAGGGCACGACGACGCCGTCCGCGACGGACAGGATGTGCGCGGGGTCGACGCCCGCGTTGGCGCCCACGTGGTACGTGACGGGGTCGGCGTGCAGCAGGACCTGGAAGCCGTCGGGCGCGGCGGCGCGCACCGCCCTGACCGCCGTCTCCTGGAGCGTGCGGGCGGTGTCGTCGCGCCACGCGCGCGTGGCCGCCGCCGTCTCCTCCCCGAGCAGCTTCTCGACGCCCGCCCAGCCCCCGTCGTCGGGCGCCCCCTGCCAGAGCGGCTCCAGCGCCTCCCGTACGGCGGCGGCGAGCGCGTCGGCGTCCAGGCCCTGTGCGCCGTAGCCGGCCCGGCAGGCGGGGCAGAAGCAGAGCGCCATCAGGTACTGGCCGGCGTCCCCGAGGCCGACTCCGCCGGTCTTGTCGTGGGCGTGCAGATGCTGCAGCCCGTACCAGCCGAGGGACTCCAGTTCGGCGCCGCCCGCGCCGGGGCGTACGGCGGCCTCGGCGGCGAGGTCGACGAGGTACGCGCGCGTGGCGGGCTGTGCGATGCAGGGGGCCCACGGGTAGCGGTCGCCGTAGGCGTTGACGACCGAGGTGTCCGGATGGTCGGCGCCCAGGCGGGAGTTGTGCGCGAGGACCACCCAGGTGTGCACGTCGAGCCCGGCCCCCGCGAGTGCCTCGGCGGCCTCCCCGTAGGCGTCGCCCGGGGCCCAGTCGCCGGCCGGGTACGGGCGCAGGGCGCGGCCCTCCCAGCGGGCGTCCGGCGGATACAGCACGGCGGCGTGCTCGGCGGTGACGATGCGGTGGCGCGGGTGGCGGGGGGTGAGCGCGCGGGTGGAGTGGTAGGCGGCGGCGAGGGTCACCTGCTCCACGCCGAGCGCGGCGATACGGGCCGGGGCCGCGGGATCACCGATGACGTCCCAGGGGTAGACGAATGTCGACGCCTTCACTACTTGTCCTCCTCCAGCAGCGCGTGGCCGCGTTCTATCACCTGGGCGAGTCGCTTGACATGATCCTCGCTCGGTTCGTGCAGCGGCGGGCGGACTTCCCCGACGTCGAGCCCGCGCAGCCGGACGCCGGCCTTGACGAGGGAGACGGCGTACCCGCGGCCCTGGGCGCGCAGTTCGACGAACGGCCGGTAGAAGCCGTCGAGGAGGCGGTGGGCGGTGGTGTCGTCGCCGGCGGCGAGGGCCCGGTGGAAGGCGAGGGCGATCTCGGGGGCGAAGCAGAACACGGCCGAGGAGTACAGGGTGACGCCGAGGGCCCGGTAGGCGAGCTGGGTCTGTTCGGCGGTCGGCAGGCCGTTGAAGTAGAGGAAGTCGCCGGGGACCTCGGTGCGGACGGCGCTGACGATCCGCTGCATCAGGTCGAGATCGCCGAGGCCGTCCTTGAGGCCGATGATCCCCTCGGTGCGGGCGAGTCCGACGACGGTCTCCGGGGTGAAGACGGCGTTGTCGCGCTGGTAGACGATCACGGGGAGCCGGGTCGCCGCCGTCACCTCCCGGTAGTGGCGCAGCAGGCCCTCCTGGGCGGCGACGACGAGGTAGGGCGGCAGGGCGAGCAGGCCGTCCGCTCCGGCCGCCTCCGCCAGCCGGGCGTAGCGCACGGCGAGGGCGGTTCCGTAGCCGGCGCCGGCGATCACCGGCACCCGCCCGTCGGTCTCCTCGACGGCCGCCCGGACGCACCGCTCGAACTCCTCCGGCGTGAGCGCGTGGAACTCGCCGGTGCCGCAGCAGGCGAAGACGGCCGCGGCGCCGGCGTCCACTCCGCGGCGGACATGGGCGCGGTAGACGTCGAGGTCGAGGGAGCCGTCGGGGCCGTAGGCGGTGACGGGGAAGAACAGCGGTCCGCTGGGGACGCGGAGGCGGGCGGCGAGCGGGGCTGACGTCACAGGCTCTCCCGAGTCCATATTCTTGAGCGGCGTCCATATTCCTGAACAAGCTCACGCTAAGGTGCCCGATCGAGCCCGGTCAAGCCGACCAACCCCCGAGACACCAGCAGTTTTGCCAGGCCTGTAGGACACTTGACGGGCGCCGCCGCATCTCCTTAGCGTGTCCACGAATGTGAACTATGCCCATGCATGCGTCCGTCGCTGCGAACAGTCCCGCGACCGATCCAAGGAGACCCGAGGATGCCCGCTCCGCGCACCGTCCTGCTCACCGGCGCCGCAGGCGGCCTCGGCACCCTGATGCGGGACCTGCTGCCGGCCTACGGCTACGAACTGCGCCTGTTCGACCTGCGCCCGATCGACGGCGAGCCGGACGCGATCGTCGCGGACCTGGCCGACCGGGAGGCGGTCCGGGAGGCCGTGCGGGGCGTCGACGCGATCCTCCACCTCGCCGGCATCTCCCTGGAAGCCCCCTTCGAGAAGATCCTCAAGGCGAACATCGAGGGCACCTACCACCTGTACGAGGCCGCCCGCGAAGAGGGCGTCGGCCGGATCGTCTTCGCCTCGTCCAACCACGCGGTCGGCTTCACCCCCCGCCCCCAGGGCGACGACCCCCTCATCCCGGTCGACACCCCGCACCGCCCGGACACCTTCTACGGCCTGTCCAAGTCCTTCGGCGAGGACCTCGCCCAGCTCTACTGGGACAAGCACGGTCTGGAGAGCGTGTCGGTGCGCATCGGCTCCTGCTTCGCCGAGCCGACCGGCGTGCGGATGCTGTCGGTGTGGATGAGCCCCGCCGACGGCGCCCGCCTCTTCCACGCGGCCCTGACCGCCGAGAACGTCGGCCACACGATCGCGTACGGCTCCTCCGCGAACACCCGGCTGTGGTGGGACCTGAGCTCCGCGCGGGCGCTCGGCTACGAGCCGCAGGACGACTCGGAGCCGTACGCCGAGAAACTGATCGCCGAGCAGGGCGAGCTGGACCCGGAGAACATCGCCCACGCCCATCTGGGCGGCCACTTCGTCAGCGACCCGCCGATCTGGCCGTACTGACCGCACTGGCCGCACTGGCCGCACTGGCCGAGAAGCACACCTCGCGGGAGGCGGGCGGGCGCCGAACGGGCCCGCCCGCCGCCGTATCCGGGCACGCGCGCTGCCCGAACCCACCCGTCCCCCGGCTGCGCCGCAGGTCCGAGGCGGGCGGCCGGGACGGGAAACGGGCCGACACGGGCAGTGACGGGCCTGCAACAGGCCTGGTCAGTGCCGCGCACCCGCTGTAGAACTTCCCCCATGGGCCACACCGGGCCCGAACGGGCAGAACGGCGGGAGAGCGAGGTGACGGCATGACCCCGAGGACGGCGGAGGAGCGCCAGCGCGAGATCGTGCGCACCGCGCGGGCCACCGGCTCGGTCGACGTCGCCGCGCTCGCCGCCGAGCTGGGCGTGGCCAGGGAGACCGTACGGCGGGATCTGCGCGCCCTGGAGGACCACGGGCTGGTGCGCCGTACGCACGGCGGCGCCTATCCCGTGGAGAGCGCCGGCTTCGAGACCACGCTGGCCTTCCGCGCCACCAGCCACGTACCCGAGAAGCGCCGGATCGCCGCCGCGGCGGCCGGGCTGGTCCAGGACGCGGAGACCGTCTTCGTCGACGAGGGCTTCACCCCGCAGCTCATCGCCGAGGCGCTGCCCAGGGACCGGCCGCTGACCGTGGTCACCGCGTCCCTGCCGGTCGCGGGCGCGCTCGCCGGGAGGGAGAACACGTCCGTGCTGCTGCTCGGCGGCCGGGTCCGCTCCGGCACGCTGGCCACGGTCGACCACTGGACGACGAAGATGCTGGCCGGCTTCGTCGTCGACCTCGCCTATCTCGGCGCCAACGGCATCTCCCGCGAGCACGGTCTGACCACCCCGGACCCGGCCGTGGGCGAGGTCAAGGCACAGGCCGTGCGGGCCGCGCGGCGCGTGGTCTTCGCGGGCGTCCACACCAAGTTCGGCGCGGTCAGCTTCTGCCGGTTCGCCGAGGTGAGCGTGCTGGAGACGATCGTGACGAGCACCCTTCTCCCGACGGCCGAGGCCCACCGCTACGCACTGCTGGGGCCCCAGGTCATCCGGGTTTGAAATTCCGACTCACCCCTACCCGACCCGGTTCGTGAAGCCAACTCACCCACCCCTAGGGCACCTCCATGCCTCATCACGCCCTAGATCTCCCCTTACGTCCAGGAGTGATCCATGCGAACCCAGAGCCGACGGAGGCCGCGAGCCACGCTCGCCGCGGTCGCCGCAGGGACGCTGCTCGCCCCGCTGCTCTCCGGCTGCTGGGCCGGAGCCGGCGGGGCGGGTTCCGGCGGCGACTCCATCAACGTCCTCATGGTCAACAACCCGCAGATGACGGAGCTGCAGAAGCTCACCGCCGACCACTTCACCAAGGAGACCGGCATCAAGGTCAGCTTCACCGTCCTGCCGGAGAACGACGTCCGCGACAAGATCAGCCAGGACTTCGCCAACCAGGCGGGCCAGTACGACGTGGCGACCCTGTCGAACTACGAGATACCGATCTACGCCCGCAACGGCTGGCTGCAGGCCATGGACGCCTACGTCGCGAAGGACCCCGGCTACGACGAGCAGGACGTCCTGAAGCCGATGCGCGACTCCCTCACCGCGGACGACGGCAAGCTCTACGGCCAGCCCTTCTACGGCGAGTCGTCCTTCCTGGTGTACCGCAAGGACGTGTTCGCGGCGAAGGGCCTGACGATGCCCGCGCACCCCACCTGGCAGCAGGTCGCCGACCTCGCGGCGAAGGCGGACGGCGCGGAACCCGGCATGAAGGGCATCTGTCTGCGCGGACTGCCCGGCTGGGGCGAGGTGATGGCGCCGCTGACGACCGTCGTGAACACCTTCGGCGGCACCTGGTTCGACAAGGACTGGAAGGCACGGCTGGAATTCACCGGAGTTTCGAGAAGGCGACGAAACTCTGCACCGGTTTGGTGCACGACGCACGTTGAGCCCGGCGTGCCCGTTCTGGCCCCGCCGGGTTCCTCAACTGCATGACCTCGTCAGGGCAAGGTCGCCATTTGGCATCCTCCCCGGCCGGAGCCGAAGGATTCCAACCCTCTCAGGCTGAGGTTCACGGGCGCTCGACCACTGCTGTGATGTCACCCCTCCGGCGTACCCCGCCGCGACTCGCCCAGCATATATGCCAGATAGGCCTTCTGGGGCCTGTTGCCCACAAGCAGGCAACTGATCGGCGAGCAGCTCGGCTGGTCGAACGTGCCGGCCGGCAAGCGGGCGTCGACGTACACGAACGCCGCCTACGTGAACGAGGCCGCCGCCTTCCAGGAGATGACGAAACAGGCCATCGAGGCGGCGAAGCCCAACGACCCCGGAGTGCAGCCGCGGCCCGCGCCCGGCATCCAGTTCGTCGGCATCCCCGAGTTCACCGACCTCGGCACCAAGGTCTCCCAGGAGATCAGCGCGGCCATCGCCGGACGCCAGTCCGTCGAGTCGGCCCTGAAGAAGTCCCAGAAGATCGCCGAGCGGATCTCCGAGGAGTACGAGGGACGATGACCGCGACGACGACGGCCCCGCCGGCCACCGCACCCGTACGCCCCCTGCGGCAGCCCTCCGCCCGGCTGCGCGCCTGGGCGACCCGGGCCCCGCTGCTGCCCACCCTGGTCTTCATGATCGTGGTCACCCAGCTCCCCTTCGTGGCCACGCTGGTGATCTCCTTCTTCGACTGGAACGCCCTCTACCCCAAGGCCCGCCGCTTCACCGGCCTCGACAACTACCACCAGGTCCTCACCGACGCCGACCTGCGCCACTCGGTGTGGACGACCGTGCTGCTGACGGCGGCCGTGGTGCTGGTCAGCCTGGTGCTCGGGCTGGCGCTGGCGCTGCTCCTGGACCGCCGGTTCCGCGGCCGGGGCGTGGTCCGCACGCTGCTGATCGCGCCCTTCCTGGTGGTCCCGGTGGCCGCGGCCCTGCTCTGGAAGCACGTCCTCTACAACCCCGAATACGGCCTGTTCAACGGGTTGTTGCACTACGTGGGCGGTCCGCAGCCCGACTGGATCTCCGACACCCCGCTGCTCGCCGTCGAGGCCTCTCTCGTCTGGCAGTGGACGCCGTTCATGATGCTGATCCTGCTGGCCGGACTGCAGAGCCGGGACCAGCAGCAGATCGAGGCGGCGCGGGTGGACGGCGCGAGCGACTGGCAGATCTTCCGCCACCTCACCCTGCCCCACCTGCGCCGGTATCTGGAGCTGGGCGCCCTGCTCGGCTCGATCTACATCGTGCAGAACTTCGACGCCGTCTTCACCATCACCTCCGGCGGCCTGGGCACCGCCAACCTGCCCTACACCGTCTACCAGAGCTTCTACCAGGCCCACGAGAACGGCCTCGCCTCGGCCGCGGGCGTCCTGGTGGTCATCGGCTCGATCGTCATCGCGACCTTCGCCCTGCGGGTCGTGTCGTCCCTGTTCCGCGAGGAGGCGTCCCGCTCATGAACGTCGTACGCCGAGGCGGCCTCGGGCTGTTGGCCTGGGCAGCCGGGATCGTGTTCTTCCTGCCCGTCGCCTGGATGGCCCTGACGTCCTTCCACTCCGAACAGGACGCGGCGACCAACCCGCCGTCCTTCACCGCGTCGCTCACCCTCGACGGCTACCGCGAGTTCTTCGGCACGGGCGGCGGCGCGAGCCCCTGGCCGGCGCTGGCCAACTCGACGGTGGCGTCCCTCGCATCGACCGTCCTCGTCCTGCTCCTCGCCCTCCCGGCGGCCTACGCGCTGTCGATCCGTCCGGTGAAGAAGTGGACGGACGTCCTGTTCTTCTTCCTGTCGACGAAGATGCTGCCGGTGGTGGCGGGCCTGCTGCCGATCTACCTGTTCGCGAAGAACGCGGGCCTGCTGGACAACATCTGGCTGCTGGTCGTCCTGTACACCTCCATGAACCTGCCGATCGCGGTGTGGATGATGCAGTCGTTCCTGTCCGAGGTCCCCGTGGCGATCATCGAGGCCGCGCGGGTGGACGGGGCCCGGCTGCCGACGATCCTCGCGCGCGTGGTCGCCCCGATCGCGCTCCCGGGCATCGCGGCGACGGCCCTGATCTGCTTCATCTTCAGCTGGAACGAACTGCTGTTCGCGCGGGTGCTCACGGGCGTGGTCGCGGAGACCGCCCCCGTCTTCCTCACCGGCTTCATCACCAGCCAGGGGCTGTTCCTGGCGAAGGTGTGAGCCGCGTCGCTCGTCATCTCCCTGCCGGTGCTCGCCGCGGGGTTCGCCGCCCAGGACAAACTGGTCCAGGGCCTGTCCTTGGGAGCCGTGAAATGAAGGCCGCCGTCATCGAGTCCGTGGGCCGCGCCGTCGTCACCGAGGTCCCCGACCCGGCGCCCGGGCCGCGCGAGGTGGTCGTGGAGGTCGCCGCCTGCGGTCTGTGCGGCACCGATCTGCACATCCTGGGGGGCGAGTTCGCGCCCGAGCTGCCGATCGTGCCGGGGCACGAGTTCGCGGGCGAGGTGGTCGGGACGGGCGCCCAGGTCACGGAGGTCTCCGTCGGCGACCGGGTGGCGGTCGACCCGTCCCTCTACTGCCACGAGTGCCGCTACTGCCGTACCGGCCACAACAACCTCTGCGAACGGTGGGCCGCGATCGGCGTCACCACGGCCGGCGGCGCGGCGCAGTACGCGGTGGCGCCGGTGGCGAACTGCGTACGGCTGCCCGAGCACGTGCGCACGCAGGACGCGGCGCTGGTGGAGCCGCTGTCGTGCGCGGTGCGCGGCTACGACGTGCTCCGCGCGCGGCTGGGCGCGCACGTGCTGATCTACGGCTCCGGGACGATGGGGCTGATGATGCTGGAGCTGGCCAAGCGCACGGGCGCGGCCAGCGTGGACGTGGTGGACGTGAACCCCGCGCGCCTGGAGACGGCCCGGCGCCTCGGCGTCTCCGGGGCGGCGGCGAGCCCCGACGAGCTGGAGCGTCCGCAGGGCTGGGACCTGGTCGTGGACGCGACGGGCAACGCGGCGGCGATCCAGGACGGCCTGGACCGGGTGGCGAAGGCGGGGACGTTCCTGCAGTTCGGCGTCGCCGACTACGCGACCCGGGTCACGATCGACCCGTACCGGATCTACAACCAGGAGATCACCGTCACGGGGTCCATGGCGGTCCTGCACAGCTTCGAGCGGGCGGCCGAGCTGTTCGCGAACGGGGTGCTGGACCCGGAGGTCTTCATCAGCGACCGGATCCCGCTGGAGCGCTACCCGCAGGCGCTGGAGCAGTTCGCGGCGGGGGTCGGGCGCAAGATCGTGGTGGTGCCCTGACCAGGCGTTCTCCGGTTCCCTCACCCGCGCAGCGGCTTCGGGCGCGGGTAAGGGAACGGCAAAGTGGTCTCAGTCGTTCATGGGGCATGACAGCTATGACCCCCGGCTCGAACATCCCTCTCTCCGTCGCCCGCGTGACGGTGGACGTCGCCGCCCCGGTGCGACTCGACGTTTCGGGCCTGCTGCTCACCGCAGACGGCAAGGTGCGCTCGGACGACGACTTCATCTTCTACAACCAGCCCCACGGCCCGGGCGTGACGTACCGCTCCGGCGGGGGCACGGCGCCCGACGCGATCATCGTCGACACGGCCGCGCTCCCGCCCGGCATCGAGAAGATCGTCGTCACCGCGAGCCCGGACGCCACGGGCCAGACGTTCCAGGGCGTCGAGCCGACGGCGACGATCCGCAGCGCGGACGACGGCCACGTGCTGGCCACCTTCACGCCCCCGCAGCTCGGCAGCGAGACGGCGCTGGTGGTCGTGGAGATCTATCTGCGAGGCGGCGCCTGGAAGGCCCGCGCGGTCGGCCAGGGGTACGCCAACGGTCTGGCCGGCATCGCCACCGACTTCGGTGTGACGGTGGAGGAGCCGGCGCCGGCCGCCGCCCCGGCCCAGCCGGTCGCCCCGCCCCCGCCGCCGATGCAGGCCCCGGTCGCGCCGCCGGCCCCGCCCATGGATCCGCGGCTCACCGCCCCCGCACCGCCGGCCGCTCCCCCGGCGCCGCCCGCCGCGGCCCCGGGCACCGGGAAGATCAACCTCGACAAGGGCCGCGTCAGCCTGCAGAAGAACCAGACCGTGTCCCTCGTCAAGGGCGGCCGCCCGCTGCTCTCGCAGGTCAAGATGGGTCTCGGCTGGGAGCCCGCGTTCCGCGGCAAGGACATCGACCTGGACGCCTCGGTCATCGCCTACGGCCCCCAGCGCAACCACATCGACAGCTGCTACTTCGGCAAGCTCTCCATCGTCAACGGCGCGATCAAGCACTCCGGCGACAACCTCACCGGGGAGGGCGGCGGAGACGACGAGGTGATCGTCGTCGACCTCGGCCGCCTCCCGCAGGAGGTGTCCGGTCTGGTCTTCACGGTGAACTCCTTCTCCGGCCAGAAGTTCACGGAGGTCGCCAAGGCCTACTGCCGGCTGCTGGACGCCGCGACCGGCGAGGAGCTCGTCCGCTTCGACCTCACCGCCGCCGAACCGCAGACGGGCGTGCTGATGGCCAAGCTGATCCGGCAGTTCTCCGGCGAGTGGGAGATGACGGCCATGGGCGACTTCGTCAAGGCCCGCACGGTACGGAACATGGTGAAGCCGGGCGCCCAGGCGCTGTAGGACCCGGCCGGGGGCGCCCGCCGACACGGGGGCGCCCGCCGCCGTCACCGCGCGGGTCGCAGCCCCTCGGTCAGCAGCGACACATACCGGCGGATGGCGCCGCTGTCCCCCTTCGCCAGCTCCGACGCCGTCGCCACCCCGTGCGCGAGGCGCAGTACGTCGATCGGCTCGACGTCCGCCCGCAGCGTCCCCTCCCGCTGGGCCGCCTCCACCAGCCGGGCCGCCGCGTCCTTCATATGCGTGCCGCAGGCGGTGACCGCGGTCGCGCTGCCGTCCGTGACGGTGGAGCCCAGCAGGGCCTTCATGCCGCGGACCTGGATCGTGCCGACGCACAGCTCGTTGAGCCACGCCACCAGCGCCTCGCCCGGCGGGAGTTCCCCGGCGAGTTCGTCGGCCCGCACGGCGAGCGCCTCGATCCGGTCGAGGTAGGCCGCCTCCAGCAGCGCCTGACGGGTCGGGAAGTGCCGGTACAGCGTGCCGGATCCGACGCCCGCCCGCTTGGCGATGTCGTCGAGGGAGGCGCCCTCCCCATGCTCGGCGAAGGCCTCCGCCGCCACCTTCAGCAAGCGCTCGTAGTTGCGGCGAGCGTCCGCGCGCATGGGTCGTCCTCGCGTCATCCAGTTACTCCTTGCGGGCAGCACGCCCCGGACCGGCCGTGCTGCCCGCATGCTCCACCACATCCCGCGGGGACACCAGACGGGGAGTGCCCGTGCCCGCCCGCACGGCACGGCACGGCACGGCGCGGCGCGGCGCGGCCCGGCGCGGCGCGGCCCGGCGCGGCGCGGCGCGGTGGGGTGCGGCCCGGTGCGGCGCGGTGCGGCGCGGTGCGGCGCGGCGCGGTGCGGCGCGGCGCGGCGCGGTGCGGCGCGGCGCGGCGCGGCGCGGCCCGGCGCGGCGCGGCCCGGCGCGGCCCGGCGCGGCGCGGCCCGGCCCGGCCCGGCCCGGCGCGGCGCGGCCCGGTGCGGCCCGGTGCGGTGGGGTGCGGCGCGGTGCGGTGCGGTGCGGGACATCGCTCGCGGACGGTCAGAACAGCGCGCTGTAGGCGTTGAGCGCGGGCTGGCCGCCCAGGTGCGCGTACAGCACCGTGGAGTCGGCGGCGATCTCACCGCGTGCGACCAGGTCGACGAGCCCGGCCATCGACTTCCCCTCGTAGACGGGGTCGGTGATTATGCCCTCCGTGCGCGCGGCGAGTCGCATCGCCTCCAGCGTGGTCTCGTCCGGGACGCCGTAGACGCCCGCGTGGTAACGCTCGTCGAGTTCGACGTCCTCGATCGTCAACTCCCGCTCGACCCCTATCAGTTGCCCGGTGCTCTGCGCGATGCGGGCGATCTGCTCGCGGGTCCGGGCAGGCTCGGCCGAGGCGTCGATCCCGAGAACGCGCCGGGGGCGCCCGCCCGCCTGCTCCAGCGCGGCGAACCCGGCGACCATGCCGGCCTGCGTCGACCCGGTCACCGAACACACGACGACGGTGTCGAAGAAGACGCCCGTCTCCCGCTCCTGCTCGGCGACCTCGTACGCCCAGCCGGCGAAGCCGAGCCCGCCGAGCGGATGGTCGGACGCCCCGGCCGGGATGGCGTACGGCTTGCCGCCCGACTCCTCGACCTCCCGGAGCGCCTGTTCCCAGCTCTCCTTGAAGCCGATCCCGAACCCGGCCCGCACGAGTCGCACATCGGCGCCGGCGAGGCGGCTGATCAGGATGTTGCCGACCTTGTCGTACACGGAGTCGGGCCACTCCACCCAGCTCTCCTGCACCAGCACGCACTTCAGTCCGGCGCGGGCGGCGCAGGCGGCGACCTGGCGGGTGTGGTTGGACTGCACCCCGCCGATCGACACGAGGGTGTCGCAGCCCTGCGCGAGCGCGTCGGCGATCAGGTACTCCAGCTTGCGGGTCTTGTTCCCGCCGTACGCGATGCCGGAGTTGCAGTCCTCACGCTTGGCCCAGAGGGCGGCCCCGCCGAGGTGAGCGGTGAGCCGTTCCAGGGGGTGGACGGGCGACGGGCCGAAGAGCAGCGGGTAGCGGCCGTAGGAGGAAAGGGACTTCGGGGCCATGGAGCCTCCTTGGCTCAGTCGGTGTCGGCCAGGTCGGCCAGGGTCCGCCAGATCTCGGCCGTGACGCGGACCGCCTCGTCCACGTCGCCGGCCGCGCAGGCCTCGATCAGCTGTCCGTGCAGCCCTGCCGAACGGCAGGCGCCGCCCTCCCCGAAGCGCCGTCGCTCCAGTCGCCGGATGAGCGGGGTGTAGCGGGCGATCGTGGCGGCGGCCGCGCGGTTGGCGGCGGCGCGGACGAGGATGTCGTGCAGTTCGTCGTCGGCGCGCAGGGCGGCGTCCACGTTCCCGGTGCGCACGGCGGCGGCGAACCGCTCGTTGGCCGCGCGCATCCCCTCGACGTCCGCCGCGAACAGCCGGCGCACCGCGACCCGGGCGACCAGCTCGTGCATGGCGCCGACGACGGCCGCCGCGTCGCGTACGTCGGAGGCGACGACAGGGGTGACGCGCGTGTAGCTCTGCGGCTTGCTCTCCAGCAGCCCCTCGTCGACCAGCCGCGCGAACGCCTCCCGCACCGGGGCCCTGGACAGCCCCAGCCGCTCGGCGAGATCGGCGTCGCGCACCACCGCGCCGGGGGCGATGTCCCCGGCGACGATGGCGTCCCGGATCGCCGCGTAGGCGCGGTCCCTGAGCAGAGTGCGGGGCACGGCTTCCATGGACTGAAATGTTAGATATCAGTTCGGGCGCACACAAGGGGAGCAGCACCGCAGGGCCCGTCGCCCACCGGCTCTCCGGCTCTCCGGCTCTCCGGCTCTCCGGCTCTCCGGCTCTCCGGCTCTCCGGCTCTCCGGCTCTCCGGCTCTCCGGCTCTCCGGCTCTCCGGCCGCAGACGCAACACTGCTCTCAGCCGTTCCCTGGGTCACGTCGGCGTCCTGGGGGGTGGAACGAGCTCGGGTCCTGACGACCCTGGCCGCCGTGACCGCGGTGTCGGCTCTGCTCGTGGTCCTGGCCTTCGCACAGTCTGCACTCGCCCCGCAGGCCGCCCGCGGACGCGCGTTGAGATCCTCCGCCCCGTGACGGCCGGCGGGCCGGCCGGCGAAGCCCCGGTGCCGGAAGCGGAGACGGAAGCGGAGACGGAAGCGGAGACGGGAGCGGGGGCCGGCCGCTCGGCCGCCCCCCGCGTCCGCAACCCGTGCCCCGCCGTCGCCCTGTCCCCTCGGGATGACGGCCGGCCACCGGTTCAGGGGCGGCGCCCGGCCCCCCGCCAAGCCGCGCGGCTCGGTCGGCTCCCGTCGGCGCTCAGGCCGCCCACGGCCACTTCGTGTCCCGGGCGGCCTCCAGCAGGGGGACCATCCGGAACGCCGCGTCCGAGAGGCCGCCGAAGGTGTGCCGGTTCGCCGTCCCCGACGGGCCGTGGCCCACGCGGTACCCGGCCAGGTTCCAGGTGTAGACCGGCACGTTCGCCGGGACCTGCCCGGTCGGGTCGCCGTGGTGGCTGAAGGCGTACTGCTCGTCGGTGACGATCAGCACCCGGTCCTGCCCGCGGTAGTGCGCCCGGACCGCGCTGGTGGTGTCGGTGCCGCCCAGGTCGCCGAAGCGGCCGAGGATCTTGAGCACCGACTCGCCCTTGCCGAACGTGAGGCGCCGGCTCGTGGTCCCGAACTCGACGAGATCCGCCTGCGCCGCCCGCAGCGCGAGCGCCGTGCCGAAGATCGCCGCCGCGTCGGCCCGGTTGAGCTCGGAGCGGTCGGACAGCCGGGAGTAGAACATCGAGCCCGAACGGTCGACCAGCACCAGCGTGCGGCCCGGCAGCGCGGGCACGTGGGCCAGCGAGTGGCCGAGCGCCTGCTCCAGCGGGTACGACCAGCGCAGCGAGGGCGCGTGCTGATACGCGGCGAGGTACCGGAAGGGGAACTGCCGCGAGCGCACGACCTCGGCCGGGTCGCTGATCCGCGCGGCGACCTGGGCCGCCACCTCGTCCGAGACGCCGGCCTCGTCGAAGTTGCGCAGGTTGCGCCCCAGCGCCATGGCGCTCATGGACGGGATCACGGCCTCCCAGGCCGCCTTGTCCATCGGCCCCTGCAGCCAGCCCGCCAGCGCCTCCCACGTCATCCCGGCCGCCGCGAGCCGCTCGGCGCCGCCCTTTGACGTCACCACCGCACGCCGGTCCTCGACGGGCAGCGCCATCAGCTCACGGTGCGCGGTCAGGACCCGGCTCGAGGCAGGCGGCACGGCGGTGTCCGGGTGGTGCCGGCGGTCCAGGGCGTACTGGAACAGCTTGCCCTGCCACGGCTTGTCCGGGTCCGGGGCCGCGTGCACCAGGTTGAGGATGTCGCCGAAACGGTAGCCCTTGGACGCGGTGTCGTACTTCAGCAGCGACTTGCCGCTGTAGAGCCGCCGTACGGCGTCGGCGATGCCCCGCTTGACGGGCTTGGGGACATTGCGGCCGTGGACGGCCGTCCAGTACGCGAGCAGCTCACCGGGCTCGTCGGGCCGCTGGAGCACGGAGGCCACGACCTGCCGGTTGGACGGGCCGTCGACGGCGCCCGCGTCGAGGCGTGCCTTCACGTACTCGGCGGCGCCCACGATGGAGGCGGTACGGAGGTTGCCCTCGCCGCGCAGCCAGCCGAGCAGACCGGCCGTCCAGGACGGGTCGCTCACGGCGAGCTCGCGCACGAGGTTCGTGAAGCGGTCGTCGCGGTCGGCGCCGGTCTCGTAGAAGGTCTGCTGCGACACGAAGTGGGAGACCGCCAGCAGGAAGAGCTCGGAGCGCGCTTCGCGCTCACGGCCGCGGCCGCCCTCGAAGGTATGCAGCACCCGGCCCGTCGACGTGACGCGCGAGGTGGGCTGCGCCTTGGCGGCACGGGTGTTGAATCGAGCCATGGTGAATTCCCCCCGAATTCAATGGAGTTTCGGAGAGAGGCACGGCAAAAGGTGGATGCCCGAGATCAGAAGTCGGCGACGGACTTAGCCAGATGCTCTACCCAATTGAGCTACACCGACCCGAAGTCGATGACGGGACTCGAACCCGCAACCGTCCGATCCAATGAAGTAACCGTTGCCTGCGCACCGGGCATCCACCCCGTGCTGCGCCTCCCGAGATCAAGTCGGCGGCGGCGTGAATTTCTGTTGCAAAGAAGTAGCCGCTGCCTTCGCACCGGGAGGTGCGCTTTCGTGATCTCACTGTAGGAGGCACAGCTCGGAAGGAGCCAGCGAATTACGTTCAGCCGCGCTTCTGGCGCTTCCAGGGGCCGGTAATCGCCAGCATGATGCCCGGGGTCTGGATGTTGGCGTACAGGGTGTGGCCGTCGGGGGAGAAGGTGACGCCCGTGAACTCGCTGTACTCCGGGCTCTCCGCGGTGCCGATGTTGAGTTCGTTGCGGGCGATGGGGTAGGTGCGGCCGCTGTCGGTGGCGCCGAACAGGTGCTGGATCCCCTCGCCGTCCTCGGCGATGACGAGACCGCCGTACGGGGAGACGGTGATGTTGTCGGGGCCGTCGAAGGCGCCGTCGACGGACGGGTCGGGGTTCACGCCGAGCAGGACCTTCAGGGTCAGCGTGCGACGCTTGGGGTCGTAGAACCAGACGGCGCCGTCGTGCTGCACGGGGCTCTCGGCACGGGCGTACGAGGAGACGATGTAGGTGCCGCCGTCGCCCCACCACATGCCCTCCAGCTTGCGGGCGCGGGTGACCTGGCCGTCGGTGAACTGCTTGCGGACGGGCGTCGTCTTCGCGTCGCGGTCGGGGACGGTGACCCAGTCGACGCCGTACACCGTGCCGATCTTCGTGGCGCGGGAGAGGTCGTCGATGAACTTGCCGCCGGAGTCGAAGCACTTGAAGGCCTCGAGGACGCCGGCGTCGTCGGCGAGGGTGCGCAGCTTGCCGCGGCCGTGGTGGAAGCCGGCCGGCGGGGTCCAGCGGTAGAGCAGGCCGTTGGGGCCGGAGGCGTCCTCGGTGAGGTAGGCGTGGCCGCGCTTGGGGTCGATGACGACGGCTTCGTGGGCGTACCGGCCCAGCGCCTTGATCGGCTTCGGGTCGCGGTTGGCGCGGCGGTCCTCGGGGTCGACCTCGAAGACGTAGCCGTGGTCCTTGGTCATGCCGTTCTGGCCGGCCTTGTCCTCGGTCTCCTCGCAGGTGAGCCAGGTGTCCCAAGGGGTGCTGCCGCCCGCGCAGTTGGTGGAGGTGCCGGCGATGCCGACCCACTCGGCGACGTGGCCGCCGGGGCGCACCTCGACGACCGTGCAGCCGCCGGAGGCGGCCGGGTCGTAGACGAGGCTCTCGGTGAGCGGGACCGGGTACTTCCAGCCGGCCCGCGGGCCCTTGAGCTCGTGGTTGTTGACGAGGAGGGTCGCGCCGCGCGGGCCGCAGAAGGCGGCGGTGCCGTCGTGGTTGGACGGGGTGATCTCGCCCGACTCCAGCGTGGTCCTGCCGCTGTAGGTGATGACGCGGTACTTGAACCCGGCGGGCAGCGCGAGGAGGCCGTCGGGGTCGGGGAGCAGAGGTCCGTAGCCGACCCCGCGGTGTCCGGCCGCTGACTCCTGCGCCGTGTCCGCCGTGTCCGCCGCGGAGTCGACGTCCGAGGACGCGAGGGCGTTCGGCGCGGTGGCGAGGGCGCTGACGCTGCCCGCCAGCGCGACCCCGGCACCGGTGACCGCGGATTTTCTGGCGAAGTCCCTGCGGGTGAGCGACATGGTGTGTCTCCTGAGACTCGAAAAGTGCCGTGGAGGGTGGCGGACCTCGGTTCGGCGCCACCGTCCCGCCCATGCCTGAACGGGAGTTGAACGGCGAGCGACGTCGAGGGACCCGGTTCCATGAACCCGTACGGATCACACCACGGGAGCCCAAAGGAAGCACCCGGAAAGAGTCAGCCGCCCTGCTGGGAACGTGCCTTGAACGCCGCCTTGCGTGCTTCTTTCGCGATGCGCTTGTCCGGATGCAGGCGTCCCATCGCCTCCAGGACCTCCGGGGTCGCCGGGTGGTCGACGCGCCAGGCCGCGGCGAAGAAGCCGCTGTGCTGCTGGGCCAGCCCCTCGACGAGGGCCTGGAGTTCGTCGGAGTTGCCCTCTGCGGCGAGCTGCGCGGCGAGGGTGTCGATGGTGAGCCAGAAGACCAGGTCCTCGGACGGCGCGGGGACGTCCGTCGCGCCGAGTTCGCTCAGCCAGACACGGGCGAGGCCGCCGAGTTCGGCGTCGTCGAGGACCTCGCGCACGGCGGGCTCGGCGTGGGCGCCGACGAGGGAGAGGGCCTGCTGGCAGCGCAGCCGGCGCAGCGGGGCGCCGGGGTCCGCGCCGCGGGCGGCGGCCAGCAACTCCCGTGCGGCGGCGAGGGGTTCGCGGCGGGCGAGCCACTGCTCGGTCTCGGCGAGGGCGGCGCGCGAGCCGTAGCCGGCGCTGCCGTCGAGGAGGGCGTCGGCGCCCTTGTCGGCGAGGTCGCCGACGGCCGGGGCCTCGAAGCCGGCCTCCAGCAGCCGGGCCCGCAGCCCGTACAGGCCGAGCGGGGTGAGGCGGACCAGGCCGTAGCGGGTGACGTCGGTCTCGTCGACCGGGGCGGCGGGCTCGTCCGCGTCCATGTCCTCCAGCAGGGCGTCGTCGACGGGCTGGTAGGCGACCAGGCCGATCGGCTCCAGCAGCCGGAACTGGTCGTCGAGCCGCATCATCGCGTCGGAGACCTGCTCCAGGACGTCGTTGGTGGGTTCGTTCATGTCGCCGGGGATGAGCATCGAGGCGGCGAGCGCGGGGAGCGGGACGGGGGCGTCGCCGGGGCCGTCCTCGGTGGCGGTCAGCAGGTAGAGGTTGCCGAGCACGCCGTCGAGGAACTCGGCCTCGGCCTCGGGGTCCCAGTCCAGCTGGGAGAAGTCGACCGCGCCGCCCTCGTCCATGACGTCGATCAGCGCGTCGAGGTCGGGCACGGCCGCGTCGGCGATCACGGACTCCAGGGCGCCGAGCCAGACGGCGAGGACGTCGTGCGGGGCGCCGCCGGTGAGCAGGGCCAGGTCCTCGCCGGTCGTGACGGTGTCGGCCTGCTCGTCGACGACCTCCACGAGCCCGCTGTCCATGGCGACCCGCCAGGCCTCGCTCGCGTCGGCGGCGGCGTCGTCCCCGGTCAGTCCGAGCGCCTCCGCGGCGGCCGGCAGCTGTTCCTCGACGAGCTGGCCGCCCGCGTCGACCCGGGTGTCGGGGCCGGCCCAGCGGGCGAGCAGGGCGGCCCGGGAGAGCAACGGCGTGGACAGGGCGTCGCGCGCCAGCTCCGCTTCGGTGTGCAGCCGCACCGGCGGCAGGGGGGAGCTGTCTGACATCGGCTGGTTCTCCTCGGGCGCGTCGTGCCACCGGCCCGCTGGGGGCACTGGGCCACTCAGCCTAGACGGATATGGACCCATGCCGCCCGGTTCATCTCCCCGTCGGCCTGCGTACATGGCTGAAACCTTGACAACTGGCCTGACCAGGCAGGAGATTGACGCGCGTAGAAATCCACTGGACACCTGTGCACTGGATTTCTACGCGCGTCGCGCTCCGCCCCACCGGTCGCGACCCCTCGTTTCTCCTCGTTCCGGCGCTCACGTACGTCCCCGGAGGGATTCCGTTGCCGAGCAAGAAGTCCGCGCGTCTCGCCGCGCTCACCGTCGCCGCCGTCTGTTCCGCGGCCTCCACCGTCGCCCTCGCCCTGCCCGCGCAGGCGGACACGGTGGCCATTCACGACATCCAGGGCACGACCCGGATATCGCCGTACGCCGGCAAGGCGGTCACGGGTGTGGCCGGAATCGTCACCGGCGTACGCACCTACGGCTCGTCCAGAGGGTTCTGGATCCAGGATCCGAACCCGGACGCCGACCCGGCCACCAGTGAGGGCGTGTTCGTCTTCACCGGCTCCACCCCGAAGGTCGCCGTCGGCGACTCCGTCACGGTCACCGGCACGGTCTCGGAGTTCGTCCCGGGCGGCGCCTCGACCGGCAACCAGTCGATCACCGAGATCACCAAGCCGACGGTGACGGTCCTCTCCAGCGGCAACGCCGTTCCGGCCGCGACCGTCGTAAACGCGAAGTCGGTGCCGGCCGCGTACGCCCCGGCCGGCGACACCGCCGCGAGCAACTCGATCAACGGCCTGACCCTGCGGCCCACCACGTACGCCCTGGACTACTACGAGTCCCTGGAGGGCATGAACGTCCAGGTCGCCGACGCGCGCGTGGTCACCGCCACCGACCCCTTCACCGAGCTGTGGGTCACGGTGAAGCCGCGGGAGAACACCACCCGCCGCGGGGGCACGCTGTACGGCTCCTACAGCTCGCAGAACACCGGCAGGCTGCAGGTCCAGTCGCTGGGCGCGACGGCCGACTTCCCCGTCGCGAACGTCGGCGACACCCTCACCGGCGTCACGGCCGGCCCGCTGGACTACAACCAGTTCGGCGGCTACACGGTCGTCGCCAACCAGCTCGGCACGCTGAAGAGCGGCGGTCTGCAGCGGGAGACGACGCAGAAGCAGAGGAGGGGCGAGCTCGCGGTCGCGACGTACAACGTCGAGAACCTCGACCCGTCCGACACCACGTTCGCGGCGCACGCGTCCGCGATCGTGAACAACCTGAAGTCGCCCGACATCGTGTCCCTGGAGGAGATCCAGGACAACACCGGCGCGAAGGACGACGGCACGGTCGCCGCCGACGTGACGGTGAACAAGCTGATCGACGCGATCGCGGCGGCCGGCGGCCCGACGTACGCCTGGCGCTCGATCGACCCGGCCAACGACACCGACGGCGGCGAGCCGGGCGGCAACATCCGTCAGGTGTTCCTGTTCAACCCGGAGCGGGTCGCCTTCACCGACCGCGCCGGCGGCGACGCGACCACCGCCGTCGGCGTCACGAAGGTGCACGGCAAGGCGCAGCTGACGGCCTCCCCGGGCCGGATCGACCCCGCGAACGACGCCTGGAAGTCCAGCCGCAAGCCGCTGGCCGGTGAGTTCGTCTTCCGTGGGAGGACGGTCTTCGTGATCGCCAACCACCTCAACTCCAAGGGCGGCGACCAGGGTCTGACCTCGCAGTTCCAGCCGGTGGTGCGCAGCTCGGAGACCCAGCGCCACGCGCAGGCGACGCTGGTCAACGCGTTCGTCAAGAGCATCCTCGACGTCCAGAAGAACGCGGACGTCATCGCGCTCGGCGACATGAACGACTTCGAGTTCTCCGACACCGCGAAGATCCTCGAAGGCGACGGCGAGCTGTGGTCGGCGATCAAGTCGCTGCCCAAGAGCGAGCGTTACACCTACGACTACCAGGGCAACCAGCAGGTCCTGGACCAGATCCTGGTGAGCCCCTCGATCCGGCGCGGCTGCGACCTCGCGTACGACAGCGTGCACATCAACTCGGAGTTCCACGACCAGATCAGCGACCACGACCCGCAGGTGCTGCGCTTCGAGCCGTGACCACCGCGGTCCACAGCTCGGTCAGGGCTGGTCGAACACGCCGTTCAGCCAGCCCTGCCAGGCGGCTTCGCACTCCTTGACGTCGGCGCCCGGTGTGAAGTCGTGCAGCGAGACGCCGACCGGGTGGCCCCAGTGGTTGCGCCCGAAGACGCGGGTGAGTCCCCGGTCCGTGCGCAGCCCGATGAAGTACGGGTCGCGGAAGTCGACCACGGCGTCGAACTCGTCGGGTCCGCGGACCGTCACCCGGGCGCCCGCCGCCATGTCCTCCCCGACGCCGAGCGCCCGTCCGACCGCGGCGAGGGCGTCGGGGGCCTTCGAGGCCTCGGGCCCGTCGAAGGCAGCGAAGGCGGCGGGCCGGGGCGCGAAGTGCACCAGGTACTCCCGCAGGGTGTGCAGATAGAAGTCGGTGTGCTTGGCGGCGCCGTCGTACTGGTTGTCCCAGTCGTCGACGAAGATGCCGCTGTGCACGTACCGCACCCAGGCGCGCCGGCCCTCGTCCCGCGGCTCGATGGTGTAGTCGAGCTGGTTGAGGGTCTGCTCGGCGATGCCGTCGACGTCCTCGACGCGGTTGGTGTAGCGGTGCGGCGGGTCCCAGGCGGTGACCTTGGACCCGAAGGGCCCGGCGCCGCCGACCCGCGGCTCGGGCGGCTCCATCGGCCACAGATACCCTCCGGTCCCCGTGGTGATCGCCGCCCACACCTCCTCGGGCGTGGCGTCGACCTCAAACTCGCGGGCGATCTCGAACTCCTTGGACGTTTCCTTGGAGGTTTCCTTGGACGTTTCCTTGGACGTTTCCTTGGTCATGGCGGGCTCCTGAGTCCTACTGGTCGATTTCCTGGGCGGGCTGCTGGTCCTTGACCGAGGGATGCACGGCGACGACGATCCGGTGGTCCCGTCCGCCCTCCGCGTCGGGCGCGTCGTACTTGCGGATCAGCGCGCTCACCCCGGCCGTCAACTCCTCGATGAACGCGGCCCGTTCGGCCGCCGAGGCGAAGCGCACCTCGCCGTCCAGCGCGTACGTGGCGAGCCGCTTGCGGGCCTTCGCGGCGCCGGTGATCAGCGAGCCGACGTCCCGCACCAGCCGGGCGCCGAGCGCGAGCAGCCAGCGCGCGGACAGCTGGTCCCGGAAGCGGTCCGGATCCGGCTGCACGGCGGCGAGCGCGAGCGGCGAGATCACGTACGACGCAGCGGTCGCCCGCATCAGCCGCTCGGTGACGTTGCCCTTGCGGCGCTCGCCGGCCAGCTCGACCAGGCCGTGCCGCTCCAGCGCCTTGAGGTGGTAGTTCACCTTCTGCCGGGGCAGCCCGACCTTGCCGGCCAGCATCGCGGCCGACGCGGGTCCGGCGGCGAGCTCGGCGAGCAGCCTGGCCCGTATGGGGTCCAGGGAGACGGCTGCGGCCTCGGGGTCCTCGATCACGGTGACGTCCAGCATGCGTCCACCGTCTCACCGAATACTTTTTTTGTCCAGGACAATTGAGTGTTCGGGGGCGGGGCGTCGGCGCCGGAACGGGTTCGGCCCGGCACCCTCCTGTCAGGTGCCGGGCCGAACCCGTTCTCCTTGCGCCGTGCGCGCGCCTTGGCCGGTGGTCAGCGCCTGGCCCGTCGCCTCCCGAGCCACCCGGCCGCCACGAGGGCCACGCCCGCCGCGCCCACGATCACGATCGGCCGCGGGTGCCGCATCGCGAACCGCACGGGCGCCCGGACCGGGGCGGGGACCCGGTGCTCCACGGCGTGACCGGCGTGCGCCGCCCGGTCCTGGACGGTGTGGACGGTGTCGCCGGCGCGGATCGCGCGCTCCTGCACGTGGTGTCCCGCCTGGGATACGTGGTACCCCGCCTGGGACGCCGTGCTGCGCAGTTGCACGGTCATCGCTCCGGCCCGGTCCATGAGGTCGGCGGCGCGCGCCCGGGTGCGCCCGCGCACGTCCGCCTTGGCCGCCAACTCCTCGACCGTGGCACCGAGTTGGTGCCTGGTCTGCTCGATCTGCCGCCGCAGGTCCGCAGCTGCTGTCCTGTCCGTCATCGGTGCGCCCTTTCCCTGATCTCCTCGACGTCGGCCCGGACGCTGCCGAGGGTCTCCTCGGGAGTGGGCGGCGCGGCCCGGCGCAGTTGGGTGCGGCCGGCCGCGGCCAGCACGCCGGCGATCGCGAACAGCACCGCCGTCACGATGAGCGCCGCCGCCCAGACGGGCAGCGTCAGCGAGAGGGCGGCGACGGCCGCGCCGGCGAGGCCGAGCAGGCCGGCGTAGGCGAACGCGCCCGCGGCGCCGAGCAGGCCGCCACCGCGCCCGGCGCGCCGCCCCTTCTCGGCGAACTCCTCCTTGGCGAGGGCTAGTTCCTGCCGTACGAGCCGGGAGAGCTGCTCGGTGGCCCGGCCGACGAGTTCGCCGACGCTGTGGTGCCCGTCGTCGCGGACGTGGTCGCGGACGGGCCGGATCTCCGTGGTCCCGGTCACGGGGTTCCGCCTCCTCTCGGTTCCGGTCCTGTGGGTTCTCCGGTCCTGTCGGTTCTGGCACTGTCGGTTCCGGAGACATCCGGGTACCCCGGCCGGAGTCCGTTACCCCTGCGGGGCGACCCCGGGACCGGGCCCGCCGAGCCTGGCCGGCCGGCGCCGGAACCGGTCGGGGCAGTCCTGCAACGGGGCCCCCTCCGCGGCGAGTTCGGGCACGGACACGACAGCGACACCCTCACGACTTCGTAGAAACCCTTACCGATACCTCGTACGAAATTTAAGTGGAGCTTCGCCGTGGCCCGGCCGAGACTACCCCCATGGCGACCACATCCTCCGCTCCCCCTCCCTTCGGCCGCGCGCTCTGCGCGATGATCACGCCCTTCACCGGGTCCGGCGCGCTCGACCTGGACGGTGCGCAGCGGCTCGCCGACCGGCTGGTGTCGGCCGGCTGCGACGGGCTGGTGCTCTCCGGGACGACGGGCGAGTCGCCGACCACCTCCGACGCCGAGAAGGCGGAGCTGGTGGCGGCGGTGCGGGAGGCGGTGGGCGAGCGGGCGTCGGTCGTGGCGGGCGTGGGGACCTTCGACACCCGCCACACCGTCCACCTCGCGACGGCCGCCGAGAAGGCCGGCGCGGACGGCGTCCTCGTCGTCAGCCCGTACTACAGCAGGCCCCCGCAAGACGCCCTGGAGGCGCATTTCCGGGAGATCGCGGACGCGTCCGGGCTGCCGGTCATGCTGTACGACATCCCCGGCCGCACCGGTGTCCGGATCGAGCCCGACACCCTGATCCGGCTCGCCGAGCACCCCCGGATCGTCGCGGTCAAGGACTGCTCCTACGACTTCCTCGGCGCGCAAAAGGTGCTCCGCCGCACCGGGTTGGCGTACTACGCGGGCTGCGACGAGCACAATCTCGCGCTGTACGCGGTCGGTGCGACGGGCTACGTCAGCACGGTCGCCAACGTGGTTCCCGCCCAACTCCGCGCCGTCCTCGACGCGTTCGACGCGGGCGATACCGCCGAGGCCGCCCGGCTCCAGCAACGGGCCACAGAACTGGTGGAGTTGATGATGGCCTCGGGTCTGCCCGGCGCCGTCACCGCCAAGGGTCTCCTCGGCGCCCTGGGCCTGCCGGCCGGCCCGGTCCGCGCACCGCTGCGGCCCGCCGACCAGGAGACGGTCGACGGGCTGCGCGCGGCCTACGAACGGCTGGTGGGCTGAACCGCCCGGTGGATGCCCGGTGGATGCCCAGTGGATGCCCGGCGAGGGCCAGTCAGCGGTCAGCGGTCAGCGGTCAGCGGTCAGCGAAGATCGGCTCCCAACGTCCCGGGGTGTCGACCTCGGTGGAGCGGTAGCCGCTGAGCGGCACGACCTTCTCGCTGTCCGGTGTCACCAGCACCAGCCGCTGGCGGGACTCATCGCCGTCCGGGCTGTCATCCCAGGCGACGAGCGAGGAGTCGTCCGCCCAGGCGAGCAGTTGCCGGCCGTGCGTCTCGGTGACCTTCTTTCCGGTGAGGGGGTCGAGGATCCAGGACGACGTCTTGTACTTCTCGCCCGCGAAGTCGCCGGCGAGGCGTTTCCCGTCCGGGGAGAGACCCGCCGGAACGTACCAGGACACGTACTTCTCGGCGGCCGGCTGGTCGGCCCCGGAGCCCTTGCGGTCGACGCACAAGTAGCCCGGGGGCATGGGCATGTCGGCCCAGACACGGCTGCCGTCCCGGCTGAAGGCGAAGTCCTGACGGCTGTTGACGCGGACGGACGCCAGCCGGTCCACGTCGGGGCCGACCTCGGTCCAGGAGTCCTTCCCGGAGACGACGTCGAGGATGTGGAAACCGGTTCGGTACGACTTCTCCGAATACGGCATCCAGCTGTCGTCGCCCGGCCACTTGACCCGCAGATCGGGGTTGCGGCTGTAAGTCGTCGCAAGGAGTTCCCGTCCGTCGCGGGAAAAGGCGAGTCCGCCCACGGGGTGGTCGACCGCTATCCACCGCTTGACCTCGCCGCTGGCCAGATCGAGGAGACCGATCCGGCGCGCGGGGAGGTTCTGCTCCAGTACGGCGGCGGTCTTCAGCCCCGGGGCGACGGCGACCCATGACCACCGGGTCGTCTTCACGTACTTCTGCGTCGCCGGGTTGAGCAGCCAGTACGTCCGGACCGCCACCGCCTCGTCGGCGGACCGCCGGACGAGAGTCGTGCCGTAGTACGCGGCCAGCGCGGTCCGGCCGGCGGCGATCATGTCGCGCGGGGGCGACTGGTCCGGGTGCGGGGAGATCCGGTTCGGCGCGGTGACGTCCGCCGGGCGTACGTCCGTAGTGCCGCCGGAGTCCAGCATCGGCACCGCCGCGGTGACGGCGACCACGGCGGCGGTCGCGGCGGCGACGGCTACCAGTCGGCGGGTACGGCGGCGCCGGCGCACGGCCAGCACCCG
Organism: Streptomyces sp. NPDC051677; assembly: GCF_044453465.1. Lineage (NCBI taxonomy): Bacteria > Bacillati > Actinomycetota > Actinomycetes > Kitasatosporales > Streptomycetaceae > Streptomyces > Streptomyces sp. NPDC051677. Next base: position 78,435 of record NZ_JBITCT010000015.1, on the reverse strand, counting down.
GTCGGCGAGCCCGGCCCTGGCCGGCTGCTGCCCGTCGGCCAGCTCGCGCAGGGAGTCGCGCACGACTTCGTCGACGTTCACGGACGCACCTCCACGGGCGAGAAGTCACGGGACGACGCCTGCTCGGCGTCCGCGGGGCCGAGGGCGGCCAGTTCGGGCGCGAGGGCGCGCAGTCGGGCGAGGGAGCGGTGGGCGGTGGACCGTACGGTGCCCACGGAGACGCCCAGCAGGGCGGCGACCTCGGCTTCCGGCAGGTCCTCGAAATAGCGCAGGACGAGCACCGTGCGCTGACGCGCGGTCAGCCGGGACAGGGCCGCGCGCATCACCACGCGCAGGTCGGCGGCCGAGGAGGCGTCCGGGCCGGCTCCGCCGTCCGGCGGCTCGGCGACGCTCACCTCGCGTCGCGGCCACTTCAGACGCCACCGGCTGATCTGCTGACGATAGAGGACCTGGCGTACGTAGGCCTCGGGCTCGTCGATGCGGCGCCAGCGGCCCGCGGCCTTAACCAGGGCGTTCTGGAGCAGGTCCTCCCCGGTGTGCCGGTCGCCGCCGCTGAGCAGGACGGCCGTCCTCAGCAGGGCCGGCGACCTGCTGTCCACGAACTCCCGGAAGCTCTCCAGCGCTTCGGCATCCATCGTCACCTTCTCTTCCCCCGGGAGCGGACCCGGCTGTCCGGTCCCTGTGCCCCTTGTGACGCGCGGGGTCCGCCCCCGCTATGCCCACGGCCCGCGGGTAATTCCGTCGGGCGTGCGGCCGTGCTGTCGTACGGTGAGCGCATGAGTCGGCCGGTGCTCTACCTCGATGTCGACGGTCCCCTGAACCCGTACGCCGCCAAGCCGACGAAGCGGCCGGTGGGCTATACGACGATCAGGGCGTCTGTGGGCCGTGCGGGGCCGCTGCGGGTCTGGCTGCACCCCGGGCACGGCGCCGCCCTGCTCCGCCTCCCCTACGACCTGTGCTGGGCCACGACCTGGATGGCCGAGGCCAACCGCTGGATCGCCCCCGTGATCGGGCTGCCCGAGCTTCCGTACGTCGACTTCGGCGCGGTGCTGTTCGCCCATCGGCCCGACGGCGTCCACTGGAAGACGGAGGCGATCGTCGCCCACGCGGCGGGCCGCCCCTTCGCCTGGGTGGACGACGAGCAGTCCCCCGCCGACGCGGCCTACGTCACCGCCCACCACCTCGCCCCGGCCCTGCTGCACCACGTCGACCCCCGCGTCGGCCTGCGCGAGGAGGACTTCGCAGCACTGGCGGAGTTCGCGGCGGGACTGCCCACATGACACAGCGCCCTTCCGCGGTGGGCGGGAGGACGCTGCGCGTGTCAGACGCGGTCGATGCGGTCGGTACCGGTTGCGGCTGTCAGTTGTGGCTGTGCAGGATTTCGTTCAGGCCGCCCCAGACCGCGTTGTTCGGGCGGGCCTCGACCGCGCCGGTGACCGAGTTGCGGCGGAAGAGGATGTTGGAGGCGCCGGAGAGCTCGCGGGCCTTGACGATCTGACCGTCGGGCATCGTGACCCGGGTGCCCGCGGTGACGTACAGGCCGGCCTCGACGACGCACTCGTCGCCCAGCGCGATGCCGACGCCCGCCTCGGCGCCGATGAGGCAGCGCTCGCCGATGGCGATGATCACGTTGCCGCCGCCGGACAGCGTGCCCATCGTGGAGGCGCCGCCGCCGATGTCCGAGCCGTCGCCGACGATGACGCCCGCGGAGATGCGGCCCTCGACCATCGAGGTGCCGAGCGTGCCCGCGTTGAAGTTGACGAAGCCCTCGTGCATGACCGTGGTGCCCTCGGCGAGGTGGGCGCCGAGACGGACCCGGTCGGCGTCGGCGATGCGGACGCCCTTCGGGGCGACGTAGTCCGTCATGCGCGGGAACTTGTCGAGGGAGGTGACCTGGAGGTGCAGGCCCTCGGCGCGGGCGTTCAGGCGGACCTGCTCGACGGCGTCGACGGCGACCGGGCCGAGCGAGGTCCAGGCGACGTTGGCGAGGAGGCCGAAGATGCCGTCCAGGCTCTGCCCGTGCGGCTTCACGAGCCGGTGCGAGAGCAGGTGCAGACGCAGGTAGGCGTCGTGCGTGTCGATCGGCTTCTCGTCGAGGGAGGAGATGACCGTGCGGACCGCGACGACCTCGACGCCCCGACGGGCGTCCGGACCGATCGCCTTCGCCGCGCCCTCGCCGAGCAGCTCCACGGCCTTCTCGGCGGACAGGCGCTCGGTGCCGGACGGGCCGGGCTCCGCGAAGAGCGCGGGCGCGGGGAACCAGGTGTCGAGAACGGTGCCGTCGGCGGCGATGGTGGCGAGGCCGGCAGCCGCGGCGCCGGTGGTGCGGGGAGCAGTCGTGTCGGTCATACGGGCAACCTAACCGGCGGGGGGCCGCCGAGGCCAACCCGCACAGCGGTGTCTCAGGGGGCGGGCTGCGGACCCCGCCGACCTGGTCCGTTCACCCGGGTCGGGGCCATGAGCCGCGCCAGCGCCTCGCGTGCGTACTCCTCGTCGTAGGGCGCGTCCGTCAGCAGCACCTGCAGACAGATCCCGTCCATCAGCGCGACCAGCGCGCGTGCGGTGAGGGGGTCGGTGCGGGGGGCGAGGAGGGCGGCGAGGTCGTCGGCCCACTCGGCGGCGACGGGGCGCAGCGCCGGGCGGCGCAGGGCGGCCAGGTAGAGCTCGTACTCCAGCTCGACGCCGGTGCGGTCGCCCGCCAGCCATTCGCCGAGCAGCCCGGCCAGTTCGGCGGGCAGGTCGACGCGCGGGTCCGTCAGTCCGCCGCGCGAGGCGACGGCCTTGGTGAATCCCTCGCCCGCCTGCCGCAGGGCCGCCGTCATCAACTCGTCGAGGGTGGCGAAGTGGTAGGTGGTGGAGCCGAGCGGCACGTCCGCCTCGGCGGCGGCCGAGCGGTGACTCAGCCCGGCGAGCCCCTTCTCCCCGACGACCCGGATCGCCGCGTCGATGATCCGCTGGCGCCGTTCGGGGTCGTAGCGGCGGGGCATCAGTGCGCGCCCCCGAGGTTCAGCACGACGACTCCCCCGACGATCAGCAGGATGCCGACGGCCTTGGTGGGCGTCAGGGCCTCCCTGAACAGGGCCAGGCCCAGGACGGCGATGGCCGCGGTGCCGACCCCGGCCCAGATCGCGTACGCCGTACCGATCCCCACGGTCTTCAGCGTCTGGGCGAGGAGAAGGAAGGAGACGACGTAGCCGACGGCCGTGATCAGCGAGGGCCAGAGCCTGCTGAATCCCTCGCTGTACTTCATGGCGGTCGTCGCCGCCACCTCGGCGGCTATGGCGCCGACCAACGTCACATATCCCATGTGTACGATCGTACACAACGATGCGTACACCCGTACACATGAGCCTCCATGATTTGAAAGCGTTATAGAAAGCGCTCCACCAAACGGCTGAACGCGAGCCACAGGTTCCACTACTGTTTCACCGTTCACACACCGGGCCATCGCAGCCGCGGCCACCGTCAGGGAAGTGCCGCTGGAGGAACAGCGCATGCCAGAAAACAAGTCCCGGCCGTCCCAGGACCAACCCTGGGAGAACGGCTGGGCCCCGGACACCTCCCGGGCACCCGGAACACGACGTCTGTGGTTGGCCGGCGCTCTCGCCGTGGCCACCATCGTGGCGTGCGTGACCGCAATCGCCTTGAACGACAAGCCTGTCGACGAGAAGAACACGGAAGCTCGCGAGGGACAGACACTGTCGGACGGCGAGACGGCGGGCGGGCTGATCTCCTTCGCCACGCCCTCCGCGAGCGGGTCGGCGAGCCCGACGGGGAGCAAGCCGAGCACGTCCGCGACCACGTCGCCGACGCCCTCGTCCTCGTCCTCCCCCAGGCCGCAGGGCAGTTCGTCTCCGCACGCCTCGGCCAAGCCGCCGGCGCCGCCGGCGCCGAAGCCGTCCAGCCCGGCGTCGTCCGGCTACGAGCGGTCGGTACAGGCGGTCAACTACCCCGACCGCTACTGGCATGTGAGCGACGGTCTGGTGCGACTCGACGCGCCGGGCGGCTCGGAGTCCCGCGAGGACTCCACCTTCACCGTGGTCAAGGGGCTGTACAACAGCTCCTGTTACACGTTCAAGACGCACGACGGCAGGTACCTGCGCCACCGCGACTTCATCCTGCGCGCCGAACGCAACGACGGCTCCACGCTGTTCAAGCAGGACGCCACCTTCTGCGCGGGGTACTCGGGGTATTCGGGCGGGATGCTGCTCCAGTCGGTGAACTACCCCAACTACGCGCTGCGTCACAAGAACTTCCAGCTGCGCCTGGACCCGTACGGCTACAACACGACCAACCGGCAGGACTTCGTGTTCCGCCTCGTCGACGGCCTCGGCTGAGCGCGGTCCGCGCCGCATACAGGTGTGGCCCCCCGGCAGCTGCCGGGGGGCCACACCTGTCAGGCCGTCAGACGTTCGTCAGACGTTGAAGCCGAGCGCGCGCAGCTGCTCGCGCCCGTCGTCCGTGATCTTGTCCGGGCCCCACGGCGGCATCCAGACCCAGTTGATGCGCAGCTCGTTGACCAGGCCGTCGGTGGCGGACTTCGCCTGGTCCTCGATGACGTCCGTCAACGGGCAGGCCGCGGAGGTCAGGGTCATGTCGATCGTCGCGATGTTCGCGTCGTCGATGTGAATGCCGTAGATCAGCCCGAGGTTGACCACGTCGATGCCCAGTTCGGGGTCGACGACGTCGTACAGCGCCTCGCGGAGTTCTTCCTCCGAGGCCGGCTTCATCTCAACGGTCTCGCTCATGCCGTCTTCCTTTCGGCGTCGGCTCCGCCCAGGGCCTGGGCCGTCGCGTCCTTCCATGCCATCCAGCCGAGGAGGGCGCACTTGACCCGGGCCGGGTACTTGGAGACGCCGGCGAACGCGACCGCGTCCTCCAGCACCTCCTCCATCGCGTCGTCGGGCTCGATCCGGCCCTTGGACTGCATCAGCTCCAGGAACGTCTCCTGGATCCGCTGCGCCTCGGCCAGGTCCTTGCCGACCAGGAGGTCGTTCAGGACGGACGCGCTCGCCTGGCTGATGGAACAGCCCTGGCCCTCGTAGCTGACGTCCTCGATCGTCGTGCCGTCGTACTTCACGCGCAGGGTGATCTCGTCGCCGCAGGTCGGGTTCACGTGGTGCACCTCGGCATCGCCATCGCGCAGACCACGCCCGTGCGGGTGCTTGTAGTGGTCCAGGATGACTTCCTGGTACATCGAGTCCAGCTTCATGCGATCCCTCGCCAACCCCTCAGCCGAAGAAGTTCCGTACGTGCTCCAGACCGTCGACCAGAGCATCGATCTCGGCCGGCGTGGAGTACAGATAGAACGACGCTCGCGTGGTCGCCGGAATTCCGTAGCGCAGGCACACGGGGCGGGCGCAGTGGTGGCCCACCCGGACCGCGATGCCCTGCTCGTCCAGCACCTGGCCCACGTCGTGCGGGTGGATGTCGCCGAGCGTGAAGGAGATCGCCGCGCCCCGGTCCTCGGCCGTGGTCGGGCCGATGATCCGCAGGTCGGGGACCTCGCCGAGCCGCTTCACCGCGTACTCGGTGAGCGCGTGCTCATGGGCGAGGATCTTGTCCATGCCGATCGCGGACAGGTAGTCGATGGCCGCGCCCAGCCCGACCGCCTGCGCGACCGGCGGGGTGCCCGCCTCGAACTTGTGCGGGGCCGGCGCGTAGGTCGAGGAGTGCATCGACACGGTCTCGATCATCTCGCCGCCGCCGAGGAACGGAGGAAGGTCCTCCAGCAGCTCCTGGCGGCCCCACAGGACGCCGATGCCGGTCGGGGCGCACATCTTGTGGCCGGTGAAGGCCACGAAGTCGGCCTGCAGCGCCTGCACGTCCAGCGGCATGTGCGGCGCGGCCTGCGAGGCGTCGATGCAGACGAGCGCGCCGACCTCCTGCGCCCGGCGCACTATCGCCTCCACCGGGTTCACCGTGCCCAGGATGTTCGACACCAGCACGAAGGAGACGATCTTCGTCTTCTCCGTGATGATCTCGTCGATGTCAGACAGGTCGAGGCGGCCGTCGTCGGTGAGGCCGAACCACTTCAGCTTCGCACCCGTGCGCTGCGACAGCAGCTGCCACGGCACGATGTTGGAGTGGTGCTCCATCTCGGTGATGACGATCTCGGTCTCGGAGTCCACGCGGTAGGGCTCGTCGGCCCAGCCCAGCATGTTCGCCACGAGGTTGAGCGACTCGGAGGCGTTCTTGGTGAAGATCACCTCGTCGCGGCTCGGCGCGTTGATGAACGACGCGACCTTGTCACGCGCGCCCTCGTACAGCGCCGTGGCCTCCTCGGCGAGCACATGCACACCGCGGTGGACGTTGGCGTTGTAGCGCTCGTAGTACTCGTTCAGGGCGTCCAGCACCTGGCGCGGCTTCTGCGAGGTCGCCGCGTTGTCCAGGTACACGAGCTTCTTACCGTCGTGGATCTGTCGGTCCAGGATGGGGAAGTCCTTGCGGAGCGCCTCGGTGTCGAGGAGACCCGGCAGCTGCGTCACGCTGATACGCCACCCTTCGTGTATGCCTCGTAGCCCTCTTCCTCCAGCTTGTCGGCGAGTTCGGCGCCGCCGGACTCGACGATCCGGCCCGCGGAGAAGACGTGGACGAAGTCGGGCTTGATGTAGCGCAGGATGCGCGTGTAGTGCGTGATCAGCAGGGTGCCGACCTCGCCGGTCTCGCGGACGCGGTTGACGCCCTCGGAGACGACCCGCAGGGCGTCGACGTCCAGACCGGAGTCCGTCTCGTCGAGGATCGCGACCTTCGGCTTGAGCAGCTCCAGCTGGAGGATCTCGTGGCGCTTCTTCTCACCGCCGGAGAAGCCCTCGTTGACGTTGCGCTCGGCGAAGGACGGGTCCATGGAGAGGCGCTCCATGGTCTCCTTGACCTCCTTCACCCAGGTACGCAGCTTGGGGGCCTCGCCGCGGATGGCCGTGGCGGACGTACGGAGGAAGTTGGAGACCGAGACGCCGGGGACCTCGACCGGGTACTGCATCGCCAGGAACAGGCCCGCGCGGGCGCGCTCGTCGACGGACATCTCCAGGACGTCCTCGCCGTCGAGCAGCACGGTGCCGCCGGTGATCGTGTACTTCGGGTGACCCGCGAGCGAGTAGGCGAGGGTCGACTTGCCGGAGCCGTTGGGGCCCATGATGGCGTGCGTCTCGCCCTGCTTCACGGTCAGGTCGACACCCTTGAGGATCTCCTTCGTGGCGTTGTCGGCCTCGACGGTGACGTGCAGGTCTCGGATTTCAAGCGTTGCCATGGGTGCCTCAGGACTCCTGGGTGAGGGAGACGAGCACGTCGTCCCCTTCGATCTTTACGGGGTATACGGGGACGGGGCGCGTCGCGGGGAGGCCGGACGGCTTGCCGGTGCGGAGGTCGAAACTGGAGCCGTGCAGCCAGCACTCGATCTGGCAGTCCTCCACCTCGCCCTCCGAGAGCGAGACGTTCGCGTGCGAGCAGACGTCGTGGATGGCGAACACCTCCCCCTCCGTGCGGACGACCGAGACCGGCGTGCCGTCGAGTTCCACCCGCTTCGGGGTGTCCTCCTCCAGCTCGCTCAGTCCGCAGGCGCGTACGAAGGCCGTCATCAGACCGTGGCCTCCAGCTCGGTCTCGATCCTGGCGAGCAGGCGCTCCTCGATGTCGTCGACACCGATCTGCTGGACCAGTTCGGCGAAGAAGCCGCGGACCACCAGGCGACGGGCCTCGTCGGCCGGGATGCCGCGGGCCATCAGGTAGAAGAGCTGCTCGTCGTCGAACCGGCCGGTGGCGGAGGCGTGCCCGGCGCCGACGATCTCGCCGGTCTCGATCTCCAGGTTCGGCACGGAGTCGACCCGGGCGCCGTCGGTCAGCACCAGGTTGCGGTTCATCTCGTAGGTGTCCGTGCCCTCGGCCTTGGCCTCGATGAGCACGTCGCCGATCCACACCGCGTGGGCGTTGTCGCCCTGCAGGGCGCCCTTGTAGACGACGTTGGACTTGCAGTGCGGGACGTTGTGGTCGACCAGGAGGCGGTGCTCCTGGTGCTGACCGGCGTCCGTGAAGTACAGACCGAGCAGCTCGGCCTCGCCGCCGGTGCCGGCGTAGGAGACCCGCGGGTGCAGCCGTACGACGTCGCCGCCGAAGGTCACCACGACCGACTTGAAGCTCGCGTCCCGCCCGATGAGCGCGTTGTGCTGGGCCACGTGCACGGCCTTGTCGTCCCAGTCCTGGACGGAGACGACGGTCAGCTTCGCGCCGTCCCCGAGGATGTAGTCGACGTTGGCGGCGAGCACGGCGTCACCGGTGTGGTCGATGACGACGACGGCCTCGGCGAAGGCGCCCAGCTCGATGACCTGATGGCCGTAGGCCACCCCGCCCTCGCCGTGCACCGCGACGCGGATCGGCTCGGTGAGCACCGTCTCCTTGGGGACGGTGACCACGCCGGCCTTCTCGAACGCGGAGTACGCCTGGGCGGCGACCCGGTCCACGGGGGCGCCGGCCTTGCCGAGCCGCTGGTCGTCACGGTCCACGAGTTCGACGGTGACGCCCTCGGGGGCCTCGACGGCGACCTTCACGCCCTCGCCGGTCGCGACGGCGGTGCCGTCGTGCAGCCCGCGCAGCCGCTCCAGCGGCGTGAACCGCCATTCCTCCTCGCGGCCGTGCGGGACCGGGAAGTCCGCCACGTCGTAGGACGGGGGCGCGCTCATGCGCGTGGCGACGGTCGACTCGGCGGCCACCGCGATCTGGCCCGCGGTGGTGGAGCCCACGGGGATGTTCTGAGCCTCAGCCATGGCTGTCGGTCTGCTCTCTTCCTACGTCAGAAATTGCTGGCTGCTGTGGGGGCGGGGCTTAGCCGACCGCGCCTTCCATCTGCAGCTCGATCAGCCGGTTGAGCTCGAGGGCGTACTCCATGGGCAGCTCCTTCGCGATGGGCTCGACGAAGCCGCGCACGATCATCGCCATCGCCTCGAACTCGCTCAGACCACGGCTCATCAGGTAGAAGAGCTGGTCCTCGGAGACCTTGGAGACGGTGGCCTCGTGGCCCATGGACACGTCGTCCTCGCGGACGTCCACGTAGGGGTACGTGTCGGAGCGGGAGACGGTGTCGACGAGCAGCGCGTCGCACAGCACGTTGGACTTGGAGCCGTGGGCGCCCTCGCCGATCTCGACGAGACCACGGTAGGACGTACGACCGCCACCGCGCGCCACGGACTTCGACACGATGTTGGAGGAGGTGTTCGGCGCCATGTGGACCATCTTGGAGCCGGCGTCCTGGTGCTGCCCCTCGCCCGCGAAGGCGATGGAGAGGGTCTCGCCCTTGGCGTGCTCGCCCATCAGGTAGACGGCCGGGTACTTCATCGTCACCTTGGAGCCGATGTTGCCGTCGATCCACTCCATGGTCGCGCCCTCGTACGCCACGGCGCGCTTGGTGACCAGGTTGTAGACGTTGTTCGACCAGTTCTGGATGGTCGTGTAGCGGCAGCGGGCGTTCTTCTTGACGATGATCTCGACGACCGCGCTGTGCAGCGAGTCCGACTTGTAGATCGGGGCCGTACAACCCTCGACGTAGTGCACGTAGGCGCCCTCGTCGACGATGATCAGGGTGCGCTCGAACTGGCCCATGTTCTCCGTGTTGATGCGGAAGTAGGCCTGGAGCGGGATCTCCACGTGCACGCCCTTCGGCACGTAGATGAAGGAGCCGCCGGACCACACGGCCGTGTTCAGCGACGCGAACTTGTTGTCACCGACCGGGATGACGGTCCCGAAGTACTCCTTGAAGAGCTCCGGGTGCTCCTTCAGAGCGGTGTCCGTGTCGAGGAAGATGACGCCCTGCTCCTCCAGGTCCTCGCGGATCTGGTGGTAGACGACCTCGGACTCGTACTGGGCCGCGACACCGGCGACGAGGCGCTGCTTCTCCGCCTCCGGGATGCCGAGCTTGTCGTACGTGTTCTTGATGTCCTCGGGCAGGTCCTCCCAGGACTCCGCCTGCTTCTCCGTGGAGCGCACGAAGTACTTGATGTTGTCGAAGTCGATGCCCGAGAGGTCCGAGCCCCAGTTGGGCATGGGCTTCCTCTCGAAGAGCTTCAGGCCCTTGAGGCGCAGCTTCGTCATCCACTCCGGCTCGGACTTCTTGTCGGAGATGTCCTTGACGACGTCCTCGTTGATGCCGCGCTTGGCAGAGGCGCCGGCCGTGTCGGAGTCGGCCCAGCCGTATTCGTACTTGCCCAGGCCCTCGAGTTCGGGGTGAGCAGTCTCCGTGGGGAGAGTCATGCGGGGTTCCTCCCGGCCGTGCTTGCAGATGCGTTGTGGGTGGCTGTGGAAACTTTGGGGATGAACGTCGTGCACACGCCGTCGCCGTGGGCGATGGTCGCCAGTCGCTGGACGTGCGTGCCGAGCAGCTGGGAGAAGATCTCGGTCTCCGCCTCGCAGAGCTGCGGGAACTTTTCCGCGACGTGGGCGACGGGGCAGTGGTGCTGGCACAGCTGCTCGCCGACCGGTGCGCTACGCGCCGTAGCAGCGTACCCGTCCGCACTCAGGGCCTTGGCCAGGGCTTCGGTCCGCTCCTCGGGGGCGGCGGCCTCGATGGCCTTGCGGTACGCGGAGGCCTGCTCGGCGATCCTGGCGCGGGCGAAGGCGACGACCGCCTCGTCCCCGCCGAACCGCTCCTGGATCCAGCGCAGGGCGTCCGCGGCGAGCTTGTCGTAGGACTGGTCGAAGGCGTCACGGCCGCAGTCGGTGAGGACGAAGACCTTGGCGGGGCGACCGCGGGTCCGAGCCCCGTACACCCGCTGCTCGCGGGCCTGAACGACGTCGTCGGCGACCAGCGCGTCGAGGTGGCGGCGGACGGCGGCGGGGGTGAGCCCCAGCCGTCCGGCCAGCTCGGTCACGGTCGACGGCCCGTGGTCCAGGATGGATCGCGCGACCCGGTTGCGTGTGGAACGCTCCCCGGTCGCGAGCTCCTCCTGAGAGGTGCCCGTGGGGGCCTCCCGAACCTCGCCGACGTTTTTCACAACGCCATTGTTGCGTAATTCCTCAGAGGCAGGCAAGCCGCGCCCGGACGGCCGGACGGTGCCCTGCGTCACTTAGGCATACCTAATCTGACCTGGGGAAACGATCTTTGATCGATCAAAGCGAGGCGGCCGGCCGATTAAATCACTGGCTCCCCAAGACCCCTTCGGGGACACTGCCGGACCATGCCCACACCCCCTCCCACCGGCCCACTTGTCACCCGGACCACCCTCACAGCAGATCTGCGCGCGCTGGGTGCCGAACCCGGAGAAATCCTCCTCGTCCACTCCTCGCTCAGCGCACTCGGATGGGTCAGCGGAGGCGCCGTCACGGTCGTGCGCGCGCTGCTGGACGTACTCGGCCCGGACGGCACTCTGGTGGTCCCGACCCAGACCGGGGACCTGTCCGATCCGGCGGTGTGGCGCAATCCGCCCGTGCCCGAGGAGTGGTGGGAGACGATCCGGGCCACCATGCCCGCCTACGACCCCCTCGTCACCCCCAGCCTCGGCGTCGGCGTGATCCCGGAAACGGTCCGCACCTGGCCCGGCGCGCTGCGCAGCGCGCACCCGCAGACGTCCTTCGCTGCCGTGGGAGCCCGGGCGGCCGAGGTCGTGGACGGGCACGCGCCGAACTGCCGGCTCGGAGAGCACAGCCCGCTGGCCCGGCTGGAGCAACTGGGCGCGCGGGTGCTGCTCCTCGGCGCCGGATACGACGCGTGCACCAGCTTCCACCTCGCCGAATACCGGATACCCGCCCCGCTCGTGAACGTGGGCCGGCCCGGCGCTGACGGCTGGGAGCGAGTGACCGAGGTGTCGATCGACTCCGACCGGTTCGACGAGCTCGGCCATGATTTCGAACGCGATCGTGACGTCGTGCGGGGCGCGGTGGGCGGGGCCGACGCACGGCTGTTTCCGGTCGCTGAGGCCGTGGCCTACGCCGAGCGCTGGCTGCCGCTGCACCGGTCCCGCGAGAGCGAGATCTGAACCCTTGCGGCCCGGAACCCGTCGCACATGGCCACTTCCCGTACCCCCCGGTCTGGTCGCCCGTCCACGAACCTAGACTCTTGAGCCATGCGAACTGAGCCTGTCGTCCGGGTCCAGGCCCTGGTGAAGCGGTACGGGACGAAGACGGCGGTGGCCGGCCTCGACCTGAGCGCCCGTCCGGGCGTCACCGCCGTCCTCGGACCCAACGGCGCCGGCAAGACGACCACGATCGAGACCTGCGAGGGGTACCGCAGGCCGGACTCCGGCACCGTGCGCGTCCTCGGCCTCGACCCGGTGAGACAGGCCTCCGACCTGCGCCCCCGCATCGGCGTGATGCTCCAGTCGGGCGGTGTCTACTCCGGCGCCCGGGCCGACGAGATGCTCCGGCACGTGGCGAAGCTGCACGCGCATCCGCTGGACGTCGACGCCCTCGTCGAACGCCTCGGCCTCGGCTCCTGCGGCCGGACGACGTACCGGCGCCTGTCCGGCGGCCAGCAGCAGCGGCTCGCGCTGGCGATGGCCGTCGTCGGCCGCCCGGAACTGGTCTTCCTGGACGAGCCGACGGCCGGCCTCGACCCGCAGGCCCGCCGCGCCACCTGGGACCTCGTCCGGGACCTGCGCGCGGACGGCGTCTCGGTCATCCTGACCACCCACTACATGGACGAGGCCGAGCAGCTCGCCGACGACGTCGCGATCATCGACGCGGGCCGGGTCATCGCCCAGGGCTCCCCCGATGAGCTGTGCCGCGGCGGCGCCGAGAACACGCTGCGCTTCACCGGCCGCCCCGGCCTCGACGTGCAGTCCCTGCTCAAGGCCCTGCCCGCCGACAGCTCCGCCGCCGAGCTGACCCCGGGCTCCTACCGGGTCATGGGCAAGATCGACCCGCAACTGCTGGCGACGGTCACCTCGTGGTGCGCACAGCACGGGGTGATGCCGGACCGCATCTCAGTGGAACGGCACACCCTCGAAGACGTCTTTCTGGAGCTGACCGGCAAGGAGTTGCGCTCATGATCCCAGCTCACACACGCCTCTGCTGGGGGTCCGGGGGTCATCCCCCGGGCAGGCACAGCCTGGAGCTGACCGGCAAGGAGTTGCGTTCATGATCCCAGCTCACACACACCTCTGCTGGGGGGCCGGGGGTCATCCCCCGGGCAGGCACAGCCTGGAGCTGACCGGCAAGGAGTTGCGCTCATGATCCCAGCTCACACACGCCTCTGCTGGGGGTCCGGGGGTCATCCCCCGGGCAGGCACAGCCTGG
>NZ_JBITCT010000015.1:0-65120 GCF_044453465.1 Streptomyces sp. NPDC051677 | reverse complement strand
GGAGCTGACCGGCAAGGAGCTGCGTTCGTGACCGCCACCGGTACCTACACGCCGAACCCCGGGGCCGCGCCCCTGCCCCGCATGATCGGGACGCAGGCGGCGCTGGAGACGAAGATGCTCCTGCGCAACGGCGAGCAACTGCTGCTCACCGTCGTGATCCCGACACTTCTGCTGGCGCTGTTCAGCAGCGTGGACATCGTCGACACCGGCGCGGGCGAGGCGGTGGACTTCCTCACCCCCGGCGTCCTCGCGCTCGCCGTGATGTCGACGGCCTTCACCGGTCAGGCCATCGCGACGGGCTTCGAACGCCGCTACGGCGTCCTGAAGCGGCTCGCCTCCTCGCCGCTGCCCCGCTGGGGCCTGATGACGGCGAAGACGCTGTCGGTCCTGGTCACCGAGGTCCTCCAGGTGATCCTCCTGACGGTGATCGCCTTCGCGCTGGGCTGGGACCCGCACGGGAACCCCGTGGCCGTTCTGCTGCTCCTGGTCCTCGGCACGGCCGCCTTCTCGGGCCTCGGCCTGCTGATGGCGGGCACCCTGAAGGCGGAGGCGACGCTGGCCGCGGCCAACCTGGTCTTCCTGCTGCTGCTGGTGGGCGGCGGGGTGATCGTCCCGCTCGACAAGTTCCCGCCCGCCGCTCAGGACGTGCTCGGTCTGCTGCCCATCTCGGCCCTCTCGGACGGCCTGCGGGACGTCCTCCAGCACGGCGCGGGCATGCCCTGGGCCGACCTGGGGATCCTCGCGGTCTGGGCGGTCGTCGGGCTCGCGGCGGCCGGCCGGTTCTTCCGCTGGGAGTAAGGACACACGACCGACGGGGGCCCCTCGTGAAAGCGTGCACAAGCAGCCGCCTACGATGGGAGGCGTGCCAAACGTGACCCGTGCCGACGCCGTAGCCGCCGTGCGCAACCCCCTCGCCTTCATCGCCGAACGCTGGACCCCCACCCCCCGGACGGTGCAGCGGGCGGCCCTGTTCGCGCTCGTGATGTCGGTGGTCATCGTGGTCACCGGCGGCGCCGTACGCCTCACGGGATCCGGTCTGGGCTGCCCGACCTGGCCCAAGTGCACCGCCGACTCGCTCACCGCGACCAGCGCGATGGGCTTCCACGGCGCCATCGAGTTCGGCAACCGCATGCTGACGTACGTGCTGTGCGCGGCCGTCGGCTGGGCGATCATCGCCGCGCGCTCCGAGAAGCCGTACCGCCGCAGCCTGACGCGGCTGGGCTGGGCACAGTTCTGGCTCGTCATGGGCAACGCGGTCCTCGGCGGCATCGTGGTGCTCGTCGGACTCAACCCGTACACGGTCGCGGCGCACTTCCTGCTGGCCTCGGCGCTCACCGCCGTAGCCACACTGATGTGGCAGCGCACCCGCGAGGGCGACGGGGCGCCCCAGCCGCTGGTCGGCAAGTCCGTGCAGCAGCTCGTGTGGTTCCTGGTCGGCGCCTCGGCGCTGCTGATCGCCGTCGGCACCGTGGTCACCGGCTCCGGCCCGCACGCGGGCGACTCCAGCGAGGTCGAGCGGATGCCGCTGGACTGGGAGACGGTGAGCAAGCTGCACGCCGTGCTCGCGTGGATCGTCGTGACGCTGACCTTCGCCCTGTGGTTCGTCCTGAAGGCGGTCGACTCCCCCAAGGGCCCGCTGGACCGTGTCCGGGACCTGTTCCTGGTGCTCCTCGCCCAGGGCGTCATCGGCTACGTCCAGTACTTCACGGATCTCCCCGAGGCCCTGGTCGGGGTGCACATGTTCGGCTCCTGCCTGGTGTGGATCGCGGTCCTGCGGGTGCTGCTGGCGCTGCGCGAACGCCCCGCCGTCGACGGCGTGGACCTCCAGCTGCCCAGGCCCGCCGGCCGCGTCGAGGCGACCTCCCGCTGACGCGGGCGGGTCGGCCCGGGACTGGTCCCGGGCCGGATCCCGGTCCGGCCCGGCCGCCCCCCGTGGAGCGGGCGCCGTGGTCGGTACGCCTCAGCTCAGGCCGTACACCCGGCGCGCGTTGCCCGCCGCGATCAGTCCCGCCACCCGCTGCGCGTCCGTCAGCGACCACGCCCCCTCCGCGACCCAGGCGCCCAGCACCCGTGACAGGGCCTCGCGGAACAGCCGCGCCCCGACCACATGCAGTTCGGGCAGTCCCTGGGCGCCGCTGGAGAACAGGATCTTGCCGAAGGGGGCCAGTTCCAGGATCTCCGCGAGGATCGTCGCGGCGCGGGCGCCGGTCCGCACCAGGGCCGCGCCGGAGTCGGCGTACACGTGCGGGAAGACGCCGGCGAGGTGGGCGGCGTGGCGGTGGTAGGGGTAGCCGTGCAGCAGCACGAGGTCGGTGCCCAGGCCGGCCGTCGCGCGGACGAAGTCGGTAAGCAGCACGGGGTCGGTGCGGTCGATGCGCGCCCCGGGCGCCCCGAGGCCCGCGTGCAGTTGCAGGGGCAGTCCCGAGGCGACGGCGATCCACAGCAGGTGACGTAGCAGCACCGGGTCGCTGAGCTCGCCGCCGACCCGGCGGGCGGCCAGCCAGCGGCCCGCCGCGCCCCGCACCTCCCCCGGCCCGGGCGGCTCGGGCGCGAGCGCCAGGCCGTGCCGGACGCCCGCGACGGAGGTGAAGGCCACGGCGTTCGCGGCGGCCGTGTGGACCGCCTCGGCGAGGTTGGCGAGGAACGACTCGACGGTGCCGGAGGTGTCGGCGACCTGTTCGGCGAGGAGTTCCAGGCGGACGATCTCGCGGGCCTCGGCCGCTCCCGCGCAGGCCAGCTCGTCCGGTCCGGTGAGGTCGCCGGGCAGGCCCGTGTCGACCAGGTAGGTGGTGACGCCGCTGCCGCGCAGCAGCCGACGGCCCGCTTCCAGTACGCCGAGTTCACGACGCCGGGCCAGATACCGGGCGGGCGGGGCGTGCGCTTCCAGGCCGAGCAGCGGGGGACACCAACGGCGTACCGCGAACCCGGTCTGGGTGTCGAAGAGCGTCGTACCCGGGGCGGGCGGGCCCTCGGTACGCGCCAGCTGGGCCTCGAAGGTGCCGAGACCCAGCTCCGTTCTCAGGACGCCGTGGCAGTACTGGTCCACCAAGGACGGCGTTTCGATCATCCGGACTCCCCGGGACTGGACCTCGTGCTCCTGAGGTCCTAACGGGTGAACCGGGTGTCAGGTAGTGCCGAAGGAGTCCTTCAGCTGTTCTTCGGGCCGCCGACCTGGATCCCCGCCATGCGGCTCCACTCATACGGGCCGGTCTTCACCTTCGCGGCGAACTCGCCGTCGAAGGACTCGTGGAGCGTGAGCCCGGCCTTCTCGACGGCCTGGTGGGCGATCTCCACCGAGGGGGCCACGAGGTCGCCCCAGCCGCCGTCCTCGCCGACGAGGACGATGCGGGCGCCGCGCTCGCCGATGTACGCGACCTGGCTCTCGGCCCCGCCGTGCTCCTTGGAGAAGGCGCTGATCTGCTGGGCGAGCCGGGCCGCCCGGCGCTCGGCCTTGGCCGTCCGCTTGGCGTCGGCGCCCTGGTCAACCTGCTTGCTGTCTGCCATGACGAGGATGCTACCGACGGGTAGATCAAACGGCGACGGCCGGGGTGCGTGGCCTTGACCACGCACCCCGGCCGCACCCCGGCCGTCCCGGAAAGCCGGTTACCGCAGGAAGGGGTCCACCGCGACCGCCACGAACAGCAGCGACACATAGGTGATGGACCAGTGGAACAGCCGCATCTCCTTCAGCTTCCCGCCCGTCGCCTCCGCCTTCGCGCGGGTCTGCAGCGCGTGCGCCTCCCACAGCCACCAGCCGCCGGCCACCAGCGCGACCGAGGTGTAGAACCAGCCGGTGTAGCCCAGCGGGGTCAGCAGCAGCGAGACGACGACCATCACCCAGCTGTAGAGGACGATCTGCTTGGCGACGACCTTGTTGGAGGCGACGACCGGCAGCATCGGCACGCCCACGCGCGCGTAGTCGTCCTTCACCTTCATGGACAGCGGCCAGTAGTGCGGCGGCGTCCAGAAGAACATGACGAGGAAGAGGATGACCGGCGCCCACGACACGGAGTCGGTGACGGCCGACCAGCCGATCAGCACCGGCATGCAGCCCGCGATGCCGCCCCACACGATGTTCTGCGAGGTACGGCGCTTGAGGATCATCGTGTAGACGACGACGTAGAAGAGGAGGGCGCCGAGGGCGAGCCACGCGGACAGCCAGTTGACGGTCAGACCGAACAGGAGCGTCGAGACCACCGCGAGGGTGATGCCGAAGGCGAGACATTCACGCGGGCTGACCATCCCGGTGACCAGCGGGCGCTGCGAGGTGCGGTCCATCAGCGCGTCGATGTCGCGGTCGATGTACATGTTCAGCGCGTTCGCGCCGCCTGCGGAGAGGTAGCCGCCGAGGCAGGTCAGCAGCACCAGGCCGAGGTCCGGAACGCCCTGCTGCGCCAGGAACATCACCGGGACGGTGGTGATCAGCAGCAGCTCGATGATCCGCGGCTTGGTCAGCGCCACGAACGCCTTGACCCGGGCACCGAACGGCCGCCGGCTCGGGCTCTGGCTCGTCCCGATAATCCCCAGTGGACGGGATTCAACGGCCGTCACGCACACCCCTGACAGAGACTCCCAGCGAGCCCGCCCATGTGAATACGGGGTAAAGGCTCGCGCGTACCACGCCACTGTAGACGTTGCCCATACCCCGTTATTCGCGGGGGTGGGGTCGTGTTGGACGGCGGCGCCGGAAGAGCCGAGGGCCACTCCGTTGAGCACTCGTACGAGCGGCTCCGTATTCACTTGCCGAACAGGAAACACACCGGTCGGGAGGCGGATCCCGAAGAGTCCCGGCAGTCTGGAATGACTCGAAAAAATGCACGTTCTGTCGGGGGTAGGCTCGACAACGGCCGGTGGGCGCCGCGTGCACCGGCATTCGACATGCGTGACATGTGGAGAGGAGCCCTGACCCAGGGTGAGCACCAAGCCGACCACCACAGACCTCGAGTGGACCGAGTTGGACCAGCGGGCCGTCGACACGGCCCGCGTCCTGGCCGCCGATGCCGTACAGAAGGTCGGCAACGGCCATCCCGGTACGGCCATGAGCCTGGCGCCTGCCGCGTACACCCTCTTCCAGAAGGTGATGCGGCACGACCCGGCGGACGCCGACTGGGTGGGCCGCGACCGGTTCGTGCTGTCCGCGGGCCACTCGTCCCTGACCCTCTACACCCAGCTGTACCTGGCCGGCTTCGGCCTGGAGCTGGACGACCTGAAGTCGTTCCGCACGTGGGGCTCGAAGACGCCGGGTCACCCGGAGTACGGCCACACCACGGGCGTGGAGACGACGACCGGCCCGCTGGGGCAGGGTGTCGCCAACGCCGTCGGCATGGCGATGGCCGCCCGCTACGAGCGCGGTCTGTTCGACCCCGACGCCCCGGTCGGCGAGTCGCCGTTCGACCACTTCGTCTACGCGATCGCCGGTGACGGCTGTCTGCAGGAGGGCATCTCCGCCGAGGCGTCCTCACTGGCCGGTCACCAGAAGCTCGGCAACCTCGTCCTGCTGTGGGACGACAACCACATCTCGATCGAGGGCGACACCGAGACGGCCGTGTCGGAGGACACCGCCAAGCGGTACGAGGCGTACGGCTGGCATGTGCAGCGCGTCGCCCCCAAGCCGGACGGCGACCTGGACCCGCACGCCCTCTACGACGCGATCGAGGCCGCGAAGCAGGTGACGGACAAGCCGTCCTTCATCGCGATGCGCTCGATCATCGCCTGGCCCGCGCCGAACGCGCAGAACACCGAGGCCGCGCACGGCTCGGCGCTCGGCGACGACGAGGTCGCGGCCACCAAGCGCGTCCTCGGCTTCGACCCGGAGCAGAGCTTCGAGGTCGCCGACGAGGTCATCGGCCACACCCGGGGCGCCCTGGAGCGCGGCCAGGCGGCCCGCGCGGTGTGGGAGAAGTCCTTCCAGCAGTGGCGGGACAACAACCCCGACCGCGCCGCCGAGTTCGACCGCGTCGCCGCGGGCGAACTGCCCGCCGGCTGGGAGGAGAAGCTCCCGGTGTTCGAGCCCGGCAAGGGCGTCGCCACCCGCGCCGCGTCGGGCAAGGTGCTCCAGTCGCTCGGCGCGGTCATCCCCGAGCTGTGGGGCGGTTCCGCCGACCTCGCCGGCTCCAACAACACGACGATCGACAAGACGTCGTCGTTCCTCCCGGCGGACAACCCGCTGCCGGAGGCGAACCCGTACGGCCGCACGATCCACTTCGGCATCCGCGAGCACTCCATGGCCGCGGAGATGAACGGCATCGCGCTGCACGGCAACACCCGCATCTACGGCGGCACGTTCCTCGTGTTCTCCGACTACATGCGCAACGCCGTACGCCTGTCCGCCCTCATGCACCTGCCGGTGACGTACGTGTGGACGCACGACTCCATCGGTCTCGGCGAGGACGGCCCCACCCACCAGCCGGTCGAGCACCTCGCGTCGCTGCGCGCGATCCCGGGCCTGAACGTCGTCCGCCCCGCCGACGCCAACGAGACCACGATCGCCTGGCGCGAGATCCTCAGGCGCTGGACGAAGGTCTTCGGCAAGGGCGCCCCGCACGGTCTGGCCCTCACCCGCCAGGGCGTGCCGACGTACGAGCCCAACGAGGACGCGGCCAAGGGCGGTTACGTCCTGTTCGAGGCCTCCACGGGGACGCCCGAGGTGATCCTCGTCGCGACCGGTTCCGAGGTGCACGTGGCCGTCGAGGCGCGCGAGCAGCTGGAGGCCGACGGCGTGCCCACCCGCGTCGTGTCCATGCCCTGCGTGGAGTGGTTCGAGGAGCAGGACCAGGGGTACCGGGACAGCGTCCTGCCCCCGTCCGTCAAGGCCCGGGTCTCGGTCGAGGCGGGCATCGGTCTCACCTGGCACAAGTACGTCGGGGACGCCGGTCGCATCGTTTCCCTGGAGCACTTCGGTGCTTCCGCCGACGGCAAGGTCCTCTTCCAGGAGTACGGGTTCACTGCGGAGAACGTGGCCGCGCAGGCCCGGGAATCCCTCACCGCCGCCCAGCGCTGACGCTCACATACGACACGTAGGAGATGTAATTCCATGACAGACGCACTCAAGCGCCTCTCCGAGGAAGGCGTCGCGATCTGGCTGGACGACCTGTCGCGCAAGCGGATCACGTCCGGCAACCTCGCGGAACTGATCGACCAGCAGCACGTCGTGGGCGTCACCACCAACCCGTCGATCTTCCAGAAGGCCATCTCGCAGGGCGACGGCTACGACCAGCAGCTGTCGGACCTCGCCGCCCGCAAGGTGACGGTCGAAGAGGCCATCCGCATGATCACGACGGCGGACGTCCGGGACGCCGCCGACATCCTGCGCCCGGTCTTCGACGCCACCGGCGGCCAGGACGGCCGGGTGTCCATCGAGGTCGACCCGCGCCTGGCGCACCACACCAAGCCGACGGTCGCCGAGGCCAAGCAGCTGGCCTGGCTGGTGGACCGGCCCAACACGCTGATCAAGATCCCGGCCACCAGGGCGGGACTGCCGGCGATCACCGAGGTCATCGGCAACGGCATCAGCGTCAACGTCACGCTGATCTTCTCGCTGGAGCGCTACCGCGAGGTCATGGACGCCTACCTGGCAGGCCTGGAGAAGGCGCAGGCCAAGGGCCTGGACCTGTCCCTGATCCACTCCGTGGCGTCCTTCTTCGTGTCCCGCGTGGACACCGAGATCGACAAGCGGCTCGACGCGCTCGGCACCGACGAGGCCAAGGCCGCCCGCGGCAAGGCCGGCGTCGCCAACGCCCGCCTCGCCTACCAGGCGTACGAAGAGGTCTTCGCGGGCGACCGCTGGAGCGCGCTGGAGAAGGCGGGCGCGAACAAGCAGCGTGCGCTGTGGGCCTCCACCGGTGTGAAGGACCCCGCGTACAAGGACACCCTGTACGTGGACGACCTGGTGGCGCCGAACACGGTCAACACCATGCCGGAGGCGACCCTGTTCGCCACCGAGGACCACGGGCAGATCACCGGCAACGCCGTCGCCGGCACCTACGAGCAGGCCCGCGCCGAGCTCGACGCCGTCGAGAAGCTCGGGATCTCCTACGACGACGTGGTGCAGCTGCTGGAGGACGAGGGCGTCGAGAAGTTCGAGGCGTCCTGGAACGACCTGCTCAAGTCGACCGAGGCGGAGCTGGAACGCCTCGCCCCCTCGGAGGGCTGAAATCTTGTCGCCTCATTCCGGTTCCGGAGCGAATCCGCTTCGTGACCCTGCCGACCGACGGCTCCCGCGTATCGCGGGGCCGTCGGGCCTGGTCATCTTCGGCGTCACGGGCGATTTGTCCCGGAAGAAGCTCATGCCCGCCGTGTACGACCTCGCCAACCGGGGTCTGCTGCCGCCGGGCTTCTCCCTGGTCGGGTTCGCCCGCCGCGAGTGGGCGCACGAGGACTTCGCGCAGGAGGTCCACGACGCCGTCAAGGAGCACGCCCGCACGCCCTTCCGCGAGGAGGTCTGGCAGCAGCTCGTCCAGGGCATGCGCTTCGTGCAGGGCACCTTCGACGACGACGACGCCTTCGAGCGGCTGCGCTCGACGATCGAGGAGCTCGACAAGGCGCAGGGCACGGGCGGCAACTTCGCCTTCTACCTGTCCGTGCCGCCGCGCTCCTTCCCGGTGGTCATCCAGCAGCTGAAGAAGCACGGGCTGGCCGACCAGAAGGGCGGCTCCTGGCGGCGCGCGGTCATCGAGAAGCCCTTCGGCCACGACCTCGCCTCGGCCGTGGAGCTCAACCAGGTCGTCCACGAGGTCTTCGCCCCGGACCAGGTCTTCCGCATCGACCACTACCTGGGCAAGGAGACCGTCCAGAACATCCTGGCGCTGCGGTTCGCCAACACGATGTTCGAGCCGATCTGGAACCGGTCCTTCGTCGACCATGTGCAGATCACGATGGCCGAGGACATCGGCATCGGCGGCCGGGCCGGCTACTACGACGGCATCGGCGCCGCCCGTGACGTCATCCAGAACCACCTTCTGCAGCTCATGGCGCTCACCGCGATGGAGGAGCCCGCCTCCTTCGACGCGGACGCGCTGGCCGCCGAGAAGACCAAGGTGCTCGGGGCCGTACGGCTGCCGAAGGACCTCGGCCGCGACACCGTGCGCGGCCAGTACGCGGCCGGCTGGCAGGGCGGCGAGAAGGCCGTCGGCTACCTCCAGGAAGACGGCATCGACCCCAAGTCGAAGACCGACACCTACGCCGCCATCAAGGTGGAGGTCGACAACCGCCGCTGGGCGGGCGTCCCCTTCTACCTGCGCACCGGCAAGCGCCTCGGCCGCCGGGTCACCGAGATCGCGGTGGTCTTCCAGCGCGCCCCGCACTCCCCCTTCGACTCCACGGCCACCGAGGAGCTCGGGCAGAACGCCATCGTCATCCGCGTCCAGCCCGACGAGGGCATCACCGTGCGGTTCGGCTCCAAGGTTCCCGGCACCTCCATGGAGATCCGGGACGTGTCGATGGACTTCGCCTACGGCGAGTCCTTCACGGAGTCCTCGCCCGAGGCGTACGAGCGCCTCATCCTCGACGTGCTGCTGGGCGACTCGAACCTCTTCCCCCGCACGGAAGAGGTGGAGCTGTCCTGGAAGATCCTCGACCCGATCGAGCAGTACTGGGACAAGAACGGCAAGCCCGCGCAGTACCCGTCGGGCACGTGGGGGCCCGTCGAGGCCGACGAGATGCTCGCACGAGACGGACGGAGCTGGCGCCGGCCATGAAGATAGACCTCACGGACACCACAGCCAGCAAGATCAACAAGGCGTTGGTGCAGGGCCGCCGGGCCATCGGCACGCCCGCCGTCGGGATGGTGCTCACCCTCGTCGTCGTGACGGACGAGGAGAACGCCTACGACGCCCTGAAGGCCGCGGGCGACGCGTCGCACGAGCACCCCTCGCGCACGCTCGTGGTCATCAAGCGCGTCTCGCGCTCCCCCCGGGGCCGCACCCAGTCCCGCCTCGACGCCGAGGTACGGGTGGGCGCGGACGCGGGCACCGGCGAGACGGTCATCCTGCGGCTGTACGGCGAGGTCGCCGACCACGCCCAGTCGGTCGTCCTGCCGCTGCTGCTGCCGGACGCGCCGGTGGTGGTCTGGTGGTCGGTGGACGCCCCGCGCGACCCGGCGGGCGACCCGCTGGGCGCCCTGGGCCAGCGCCGGGTCACCGACAGCTACGCGGCGGAGAAGCCCGTGGGCGAACTGCGGGCCCGCGCCGAGAGCTACGAGCCGGGCGACACCGACCTGGCCTGGGCCCGGATCACCCCGTGGCGCTCGATGCTGGCCGCCGCCCTCGACCAGGTCACCGCCGAGATCGTGTCCGCCGAGGTGGCGGGCGAGGAGTCCAACCCGAGCGTCGAACTGCTCGCCATGTGGCTCGCCGACCGCCTCCATGTGCATGTCCGGCGCGCGATCTCCGCCGGTCCCGGCCTGACCCAGGTACGGATGGAGACGACCGGCGGCCCCATCACGCTGCACCGCTCGGACGGCGCGATGGCCACGCTGGCGCTGCCGGGCCAGCCGGACCGCGCGGTGGCGCTCAAGCGCCGCGAGACGTCCGAGCTGCTCGCGGAGGAACTGCGCAGGCTCGACCCGGACGACACGTACGCGTCTGCGCTGCGGTTCGGCGTGGACCGGCTGGGCGGGATCCAGTCGGCGGAGCGGGTCGAGGCGGCAGCCTCCCAGCCCGTGCCGTCGCTCCCGGTCCGTACGGTGCCGGATCCGGCGGCCTCGACCGCCGCGACGGGCGCGGGCCGGCCGTCTGCGCCGGACCGGCCGTCCGTCGCCCCGGCGGGCAGGGGCGAGGGCCCAGGTCACGGCCACGGCCACGGCCACGGCGAGAGTCACGGCCAGAGTCACGGTCAGGGCGAGGCCGAGCGGCCCACGCCGGCGCAGATGCCTCCGGTCAGGAAAGCGGACTCGCCGTGAGCACTCCCCAGCTGGTCGTGCACCACGACAAGGAGCTGATGGCGCAGGCCGCCGCGGCCCGCCTCATCACGAAGATCGTGGACGCGCAGGCCTCCCGGGGCCACGCGTCCGTGGTCCTCACGGGCGGCCGCAACGGCAACGGCCTGCTCGCCGCGCTGGCCGCCGCGCCCGCCCGCGACGCCGTCGACTGGGCCCGGCTCGACCTGTGGTGGGGCGACGAGCGCTTCCTGCCCGAGGGCGACCCCGAGCGCAACGTCACGCAGGCCCGCGAGGCCCTGCTGGACTCCGTCCCCGTGGACCCCGAGCGCGTGCACGCCATGCCCGCGTCCGACGGTCCCTACGGCGCCGACGTGGAGGCGGCCGCGGCCGCCTACGCCGAGGAGCTGGCCCGCGCGGCCGGCCCCGAGAACCACGGCGCCGTGCCCACCTTCGACGTCCTGATGCTGGGCGTCGGCCCGGACACCCATGTGGCCTCGCTCTTCCCGGAGCTGCCGGCCGTACGGGAGACCGAGCGCACGGTGGTCGGGGTACGCGGTGCGCCCAAGCCGCCGCCGACCCGAGTCACCCTCACCCTCCCGGCGATCCGGGCGGCCCGTGAGGTGTGGCTGCTCGCGGCCGGCGAGGACAAGGCACAGGCCGCGGCGATCGCCCTGTCCGGCGCGGGCGAGATCCAGGCCCCCGCGGCGGGCGCCCAGGGCCGCGCCCGCACCCTGTGGCTCCTGGACACGGCGGCGGCCTCCCGGCTCCCGAGGTCGCTGTACCCGCCGGCGTCTCCCTGACCCGGACAGCTCTCCACGGAACCCGTACGGTCAACGGCCGTACGGGTTCTGTCCGTTGTAGGGCTGGTAGGGGCCGCCGCCGTACGGGTTCTGCGGCGGCGGGGCGTACGGCGCCCCGTAGGGGTGGCCGTACGGGCTTGCGTGCGGCGGGAACTGGGGCGGCGCCGCGGCCGACGTCGGCGGCAGGGTGGCCGGGTGGGCGGAGAGGCGGATGCCGTAGCGCCGCTTGAGCCTACGGGTCTCCAGCAGCGCGATGGCCGTGACGGTCAGCGGCGCGCCCAGGATGAAGACGATGCCCATGGTGAGGCTCAGCCCGTGCAGGTCGCCCGTGACGAGGTCGGGGACGGCCATCAGCCAGGTCGTCACCGTGGCGAGCAGCGGCGGCAGGGACCGGTGCACGGCGGCCGTGCCGAAGAAGTTCCCGGAGACCTGCACCGCTCCGTAGACCACCATGCCGGTCAGCCAGAGCGCCGTGAAGCCGAGCGGCACCAACCAGAAGCCGCCGAGCGCCATCGTCCCCTGCCACAGGAACACCAGCCCGACGACCGAGCCGATGAAGAACAGCAGCAGCTTGAGGGAGTTCACGAGCGGCACGCGCATCTGGCGGACCGTGCCGGTACGCCGCCACACGAAGACCATCACGCCGACCGTCAGCGGCGTGATGAGGAGCACGACTACGGCCGCCGTCAGCATGTTCTCCAGCACTTCTTCGAAGGCGAACTTGCGCTGTACGAAGGTGTACACGCCGAAAGCGGCGACGGCTCCGACGATGATGCGTGCCTTCTTGAGCCGATCCACGGACGGATCGACCGATGCCGGGATCCACGCCGGGTGATACAACGCCTGCGCCACCTGTTTCGGCTGGAGGATCGACCGCATCGACAGCCTGTCGCTCATCCAGTGCCCGCGCGTACCGGCCAACTTCCACTCCCCCGAGTCGTCGCTGCGTGATCCTCGCGGATCTTACGGGAAGCGGACCGGCTTCCGCCGCCCGCTTCCCGTCCCCTCCAGGGCCGCCTACCGGCCGCGCAGTTCCCGGTACTTGGCGACGAGCGCCGTCGTCGACCCGTCGAGGCCCGGTACGTCGGCGCCTTCCGTCAACGCCGGCTCGACGCGCTTGGCGAGGACCTTGCCGAGCTCCACGCCCCACTGGTCGAAGGAGTCGATGTTCCACACCGCGCCCTGTACGAAGACCTTGTGCTCGTACAGCGCGACGAGCTGACCGAGGGCCGAAGGGGTCAGCTCACGGGCGAGGATCGTGGTCGTGGGGTGGTCGCCCTTGAACGTCTTGTGCGCCACCAGCTCCTCCGGGACGCCCTCCGCGCGCACCTCCTCGGGCGTCTTGCCGAAGGCCAGCGCCTGGGTCTGCGCGAAGAAGTTCGCCATCAGCAGGTCGTGCTGGGCCTTGAGCCCGTCGCTCAGCTCGGCGACCGGCTCGGCGAAGCCGATGAAGTCGGCCGGGATGAGTTTCGTGCCCTGGTGGATCAACTGGTAGTAGGCGTGCTGCCCGTTGGTGCCCGGCGTGCCCCAGACGATCGGGCCGGTCTGCCAGTCGACCTCCTTGCCGTCGCGCCCGACGTACTTGCCGTTGGACTCCATGTCCAGCTGCTGGAGGTAGGCGGCGAACTTGGACAGGTAGTGGCTGTAGGGCAGCACCGCGTGCGACTGGGCGTCGTGGAAGTTGCCGTACCAGATGCCCAGCAGGCCCAGCAGCAGCGGCACGTTGGACTCGGCGGGCGCGGTGCGGAAGTGCTCGTCGACGAGGTGGAAGCCGTCGAGCATCTCGCGGAAGCGGTCGGGCCCGATGGCGATCATCAGCGACAGGCCGATCGCCGAGTCGTAGGAGTAGCGGCCGCCGACCCAGTCCCAGAACTCGAACATGTTGGCCGTGTCGATGCCGAAGCCGGCGACCTTCTCGGCGTTCGTCGACAGGGCGACGAAGTGCTTCGCGACGGCCGGCTCTTCCCCACCGAGCGCGTCCAGCAGCCAGGTGCGGGCCGAGGTCGCGTTGGTGATCGTCTCGATGGTGGTGAACGTCTTGGACGCGATGATGAACAGCGTCTCGGCCGGGTCCAGGTCGCGGGTGGCCTCGTGCAGGTCGGCGCCGTCCACGTTCGACACGAAGCGGACCGTGAGGTCACGGTCGGTGTAGCTGCGCAGCACCTCGTAGGCCATGGCCGGGCCCAGGTCGGAGCCGCCGATGCCGATGTTGACCACGTTCTTGATGCGCCGGCCGGTGTGGCCCGTCCAGGCCCCGGAGCGGACGCGTCCGGCGAAGTCGGCCATCTTGTCGAGCACGGCGTGCACCGCCGGGACGACGTTCTCCCCGTCGACCTCGATCACCGCGTCGCGCGGGGCGCGCAGCGCGGTGTGCAGGACGGCCCGGTCCTCGGTGGTGTTGATCTTCTCGCCGCGGAACATGGCGTCCCGGAGACCGAAGACGTCGCCGGCGGCGGCCAGCTCCCGCAACAGCCGCAGCGTCTCGTCGGTGACGAGGTGCTTGGAGTAGTCGATGTGCAGGTCCCCGACCTGCACCGTGTATCCGGCGCCGCGCTCGGGGTCGGCGGCGAACAGCTCGCGCAGCCGCACCTCGCCGAGTTCCTCGCGATGTTTGGCCAGAGCGGTCCACTCGGGCGTCTGGTTGAGCCTCGTACGGCCGTCTGCGTTCATGTCGGACTTCAGCCCTTCCTCACCTGTCCGTGCTGCCTCGCACGGCTTGCCCCGCCGCTCCCAACCTAGTTGATCAGGAGGTGACGTGAGCGGACGTGCCACGGTCCTGCGGGGCAACAACAGGTACGTCCGCCTTGCCCGCCGGTATCAACGCGGCGACGGCGAGTGCGAAGAGCAGGGCCGCCAGCAGTGCCGGCGCGTTGAGGCCGAAGGCCCGGGCCGCCGCTCCGCCGAGCAGGGCGCCCACGGGGGCGCCGGAGGTGGAGGCCGTGCGGAAGGCGGCGGCGATGCGGCCCACCATGGGCGCCGGGCTGCGCTGCTGCATCAGCGTGACCTGGTTGACGTTCCACACCATGTTCATGAGGCCGAGCAGCAGCATGCCCGCGAGCAGGGCGCCGAGGTGCCGCACGGTGCCCATGAGCAGCAGCGAAGCCGTCTGGACGGTGCCGCCGAGCAGCAGGGCGCGGGCCCGGCCGACGCGGCGCGCGACGCGTTGGGCGAGGAAGCCGCCGGCGAGGCTGCCGAGCGCGTACGCCGTCATCGCGGCGGCGAACTCGGTGGTGCCGGCGTGCAGCCAGCGCGTCACGTGCAGGACCAGGGTGGCGATCAGGGCGCCCATGCCGATGTTGCAGAGCAGGGTGGCCAGGCAGATCGGCCGCAGGACGCGGTCGCCCCACAGGTGGCGCAGGCCTGCGCCGATCTCCGCGCGCAGGGTGCTGCCGGCGGGGCGCGGCTCCCGCTCGGCCGGCCGTATCCGCAGGGAGGCCACCAGGGCGGCGGCCAGCAGATACGTGCCCGCGTCGGCGGCGAACGGCATGCAGGCGCCCACGCCGAGCAGCAGCGGCACGAACGGGCCCGCCAGCAGGCCGCCCGCGAGCTGCTGGCCGGTCATCAGGCGGGCGTTGGCCCCGCCGAGGGCCTCGGCGTCCACCAGGGACGGCAGCAGGGCCGTGGAGGCGTTGTCGAAGAGCGTCTGAAGGGTGGTCAGCAGGAAGGCGAGGACGAGCAGCAGGGGGATGGAGGCGTGGCCGAGGCCCACGGCGAGGGCGAAGGCGGCGACGAGCAGGCCGCGCACGGTGTCCACGGCCCACATCGCGCGCCGCTGGTCGACCCGGTCGGCGACGGCCCCGCCGAGCAGCCCGAACAGCAGCCAGGGGAGGTAGGCGCAGGCGGTCACGGAGGCGATGACCAGCGGCTCGTGCGTGAGCTGCACGGCGAGCAGGGGCAGCGCGGTCGTCCGCAGCGCGTCCCCGAAGCGCGAGATCACGGCGGCGCTCCACAGCCGCCCGAACCCCCCGCGCCACGCGGGCGCGCGACCGCTCACCGCACCGATCGCCGCCACATGTCCCCCTCACGGTTCGCCGGTTCACCGCAGACACGAGAACCGCTACGAAAACCGTAGAGGGCGCCACTGACAATCGGCCCGGGCACGGCCCCGCACCGACCCGCGAAACAACTCCGGCCAGGCGCCCTGAGGCACCCGGCCGGTCTCGTCAACTTCTAGATCTCGCCCCGCAGTTTCGCGAGCGCCTCGGCGAGGATCGCTTCGCCGTCCGCGTCGCTGCGCCGCTCCCGCACGTAGGCGAGGTGCGTCTTGTAGGGCTCGGTGCGCGGTGGGTCCGGGGGGTTGTCCCGGTCCTGTCCGGCGGGAAAGCCGCAGCGCGGGCAGTCCCAGGTCTCGGGAACCTGCGCGTCGCTGGCGAAGCTGGGCACCGTCTCGTGTCCGTTGGAGCACCAGAAGGAGATGCGCAGACGCGGCGCGGACTCGCCCCGCTCGGCCTCGCCCATCGGCCCCGCCCCGACCCGGCTTCCTCGGATCGCGTTGCCACTTGCCACGGTCGTAACTCCCTGCGTGATGGTGCCGCAAAGCGAGTCGGCGTTTCGCTTCGCTGCGAGCGCCTCAGTCTACGTAAGGCCCAACGCGCGTCCAGTGATTGGAGTTACAGCTCCCACACCTAGACGCAAGCCCCATGATAGGCCGCGCTCAGCTGCGCGTACCGAACATGGGGCCTTACGTACCGGAATGTGCGTACCTGGGAGACGCCGATCAGTTCTTCATCACGATGCCGAGGACGATGATGCAGGCGAACCACAGGAAACCGATGACGACGGTGATGCGGTCGAGGTTGCGCTCGGCGACCGAGGAGCCGCCGACGGAGGACTGCATGCCGCCACCGAACATGTCGGAGAGGCCGCCGCCCTTCCCCTTGTGCATCAGCACCAGCAGCATCAGCAGCAGGCTGAAGACGATCAGGGCGATCGAGAACCCCAAAACCACGGCTGGACCAACTTCCTCGGATTCGGATAACGACTCGGATGAACAGCGGGGGCATAGCGTCATCCGCTATGCCCCCGCAAGGGTACGACGGATCGCCGCTACCGCATACTCACAGCTCGGATCACCGTGGGATCACTGGTCGCGGAAGCGCACGATCTTGACGAACTCGTCGACGTCCAGCGAGGCGCCGCCGACCAACGCGCCGTCGATGTCGGCCTGCGCCATGATCTCGGCGACGTTGCCGGACTTCACGGAGCCGCCGTACTGGATGCGGACCTGGTCGGCCAGCTCCTGGGTGTACAGCTCGGCGATCTTGGCGCGGATGGCGGCGCAGACCTCCTGCGCGTCCTCGGCGCCGCAGACCTTGCCGGTGCCGATGGCCCAGACGGGCTCGTAGGCGATCACGACGGACTCGGCCTGCTCGGCCGGGAGGTCCTTCAGACCGCCCTCGACCTGGGCGAGGGTGTGCGAGACGTGGTTGCCCGCCTCGCGGACCTCCAGCTCCTCGCCCACGCACAGGATCGGGGTCAGGCCGTGCTTGTAGGCGGCCTTGACCTTGGCGTTCACGAGCTCGTCGGTCTCGTTGTGGTACTGGCGGCGCTCGGAGTGGCCGATGGCCACGAACGTGCACTTCAGCTTGGCGAGCATGGGGCCGGAGATCTCGCCGGTGTAGGCGCCGGAGTCGTGCGCCGAGATGTCCTGGGCGCCGTACTTGATCTTGAGCTTGTCGCCGTCCACCAGGGTCTGCACGGAGCGCAGGTCGGTGAAGGGCGGCAGGACGGCGACCTCGACGGCGTCGTAGTCCTTGTCGGCGAGGGCGAAGGCGAGCTTCTGGACGTGGGCGATGGCCTCGAGGTGGTTGAGGTTCATCTTCCAGTTGCCCGCCATCAGCGGCGTGCGAGTGGTCATGCGGGGTCAGTCCTCCAGTGCGGCGAGGCCGGGGAGCGTCTTGCCCTCGAGGTATTCGAGGGAGGCGCCGCCGCCGGTCGAGATGTGGCCGAATGCGTTCTCGTCGAAGCCCAGGAGGCGAACGGCCGCGGCGGAGTCGCCGCCGCCGACGACCGTGAAGGCCGGGGAGTCGATGAGGTCCTGGGCGACCGCCTTGGTGCCCTCGGCGTAGTCGGGGTGCTCGAAGACGCCCATGGGCCCGTTCCAGAAGACGGTGGCGGCGTCGGCGAGCTTCGAGGCGTACAGCTTGCGGGTCTCGGGACCGATGTCCAGACCCTCCTGGTCGGCGGGGATCGCGTCCGCGGCGACCGTGGTGGGGTTCGCGGGTGCCTTCGTCTTCAGGTCCGGGAACTCGGGGGCGACGAGGACGTCGACCGGCAGGACCAGCTCGACGCCGGTCTTCTCCGCGCGCTCGATGTACTCCTGCACCGCGGGGACCTGGTCCTCCTGGAGGAGGGAGATGCCGACCTCGTGTCCCTGGGCCTTGAGGAAGGTGTAGGCCATGCCGCCGCCGATGAGGATGCGGTCGGCCTTGCCGAGCAGCTGGTCGATGACGGCGAGCTTGTCGGAGACCTTGGCGCCGCCGAGCGCGACGACGTAGGGCCGCTTGACGTCCTCGGTGAGCTTCTTCAGGACGCCGACCTCGGTGGCGATCAGGAAGCCGGCGGCGTGCGGCAGCCGCGCCGGGAGGTCGTAGACGGACGCGTGCTTACGGTGCACCGCGCCGAAGCCGTCGCCGACGTAGACGTCGGCCAGGGCGGCGAGCCGGTCGGCGAAGGCGCCGCGCTCGGCGTCGTCCTTGGCGGTCTCGCCGGCGTTGAACCGCAGGTTCTCGATGACGGCGACCCGGCCGTCGCCCAGGCCCGCGACCGTCGACTGCGCCGACTCGCCGACCGTGTCGGTCGCGAAGGCCACGGCGGAGCCGAGGAGTTCGCCCAGCCGGGCGGCGGCG
The DNA here is from genome assembly GCF_044453465.1 of Streptomyces sp. NPDC051677. Taxonomy (NCBI): domain Bacteria; kingdom Bacillati; phylum Actinomycetota; class Actinomycetes; order Kitasatosporales; family Streptomycetaceae; genus Streptomyces; species Streptomyces sp. NPDC051677. Next base: position 46,596 of record NZ_JBITCT010000015.1, on the reverse strand, counting down.
GGGGCGAGGGAGAAGGCCGGGTCCGGCGCGCCCTTGGGCCGGCCCAGGTGCGAGGCGACGACCACCTTGGCGCCCGCCTCCGCGAGGGCCTTGACGGTGGGCAGCACGGCGCGGATCCGGCCGTCGTCGGTGATGGCGCCGCCATCGAGCGGCACGTTGAGGTCGGCGCGGACGAAGACCCGCTTGCCTGCGACGCCTTCGGCGAGAAGTTCGTCGATCGTCTTCATTACGGGGACTCCTGGCGTGAGAGGGCTGTCGGTACGTGACGCAGGGCTCGGGCGGCGCGTCCCTGCGCCGCCCGAGCCCTGCACTCACATCGAGGTGCCTGATCTGTCGATCAGAGCTGGCCGCCGACGAAGACCGTCAGGTCGACGAGGCGGTTGGAGTAGCCCCACTCGTTGTCGTACCAGCCGAGGATCTTCACCGAGTTGCCCTCCTGGACCATGGTCAGGGAGGAGTCGAAGGTGCAGGAGGCCGGGTCGCCGACGATGTCCGAGGAGACGATCGGGTCCTCGGTGTACGTCAGGTAGCCCTTGAGGTCGCCGTCCTCGGAGGCCTTCTTGAACGCGGCGTTGACCTCGTCCTTGGTGACCTCGCGCTGGAGGGTCACGACCAGGTCGGTGGCCGAGCCGGTGGGGACCGGGACGCGCATCGCGATGCCGTCGAGCTTGCCCTTGAGCTGCGGCAGGACCAGGGCGGTGGCCTTGGCGGCGCCCGTCGTGGTCGGGATGATGTTCTCCGCGGCGGCGCGGGCGCGGCGCAGGTCGGAGTGCGGGAAGTCCAGGATGCGCTGGTCGTTGGTGTACGCGTGGACCGTCGTCATCAGGCCCTTGACGATGCCGAAGTTCTCGTCGAGGACCTTGGCCATCGGTGCCACACAGTTGGTGGTGCAGGAGGCGTTGGAGATGACGTGGTGGCTGGCCGCGTCGTACTTGTCCTGGTTGACGCCCATCACGATGGTGATGTCCTCGTCCTTGGCCGGAGCCGAGATGAGGACCTTCTTGGCGCCGCCGGCGATGTGCTTCTCGGCGTCGGCCTTCTTGGTGAAGATGCCGGTCGACTCGATGACGATGTCGACGCCGAGCTCGCCCCACGGGATGTCCGCGGGGTTGCGCTCGGAGAGCACCTTGATGGTGTGGCCGTCGACCGTGATCGTGTCGGCGGTGTGCGACACCTCGGCCTTGAGGCGGCCCAGGATGGTGTCGTACTTCAGGAGGTGTGCGGTAGTCGCGGTGTCACCCAGGTCGTTGACAGCCACGATCTCGATGTCAGCACCCTGCTCCAGCAGCGCGCGGAAGTAGTTACGACCGATGCGGCCAAAGCCGTTGATGCCTACGCGGATCGTCACGAACCGATCTCCTCGTTGGTACGCCGGCTATGCGGTGCCGGCGAGCTGTATTTGGGATGTCCCCGACCACCCCCGACCCTACCTCTCCGAGGCCTCGGCAGTGACATCGAGTCCGCCCATACACGGCAGGGCGGCCCGTACCCACCAGTAGGGGTACGGACCGCCCGGGCCGGAAGGCCCGATCACTCGATTCGGTTACGAACGATCATGCGGGGTTGACTTCGGCGTGTCAGCTCTCAAGTGAGTCGAGCGCCTTTCCGATGAGCGCGTTGCGGTCGGCCGCCGAGGTGACGTGTTCCAGGCCGAAGCCCAGCAGCACGGTGTCGTCGGTGGTGACCGCGCCGTACGTCTGGAACAGGGCGCCGGTGCGCGTCCAGTCCTTCAGGACGGCCGGGCTGCCCGCGGGCGGACCCGCGGCCTTCCAGGCGCCGAGCGACGTCTCGAAGCCCTCGGCCTGGGTGACGGCGCCCCCGACGACCAGCGAGGCGTCGTCCGCGAGGACGCCGTGGCCGCCGCTGCCGGGGTCGGTGACGTAGGAGATCGACACCTCGACGTTCTTGCCCGCGTACGCGCTCAGGTCGAAGTTCACCTGCTGCCAGCCGCTGGAGGCGCCGGTGAGGGCGTTCCAGGAACCGGTGGAGCCGGTCGCGGTGCAGGCGCCTGCGCCGAGGGTGAGGTAGTGCCGCAGCCACGGGTGTTCGGTGATGTAGAAGCCGGCGCCGCAGTCCGCGGGCACGGCGGCCGTGGTGGCGCCGCCCGTCTCGGGGAGCGTGGTCCAGTCGTCGGCGCCGACCGTGTGGATCTCGACGATCGCGTTGTCGTAGCCGGGCTCGGTGTCCCACAGGAGCTGGGTCCGCAGGGTGGGCTTGCTCGCCGCGCCGACGCCGCTGAGGTCGATGGTGCGGGTGAGGCGCTTGTAGGCGTCGTCGGTGTGCACGGCGGCGGCCATGTACGAGCCCGTGTACGGCCCGTACGGGTTGACCGTCCCGGCGAACCGGCCCGCGCCCGCGCTGGCGAACTGCGGGTGGGAGGCGGCCGGCAGCTCGTCCGAGGTGACCCCGTAGGTGCCCGCCCTGTCGAGCGGGTTGCCGGGCGCGGCGCCGAGGGCCCCGCTGAGGCCGCCGAGCTTTCCGGAGCCGGAGAAGCCGGTGGCGCCGGGGGTCGAGGTACGGGAGTAGGCGCCCAGGTAGTACTGGCTGAAGTCGTTGGACGGGGTGCCGTCGCCGAGGTCGACGGCGCCGCCGGCCTGCTCGCCCGCCTCGATCAGCTTGCCGCCCTCGTTGAGGAAGGCCCGCAGTTCGAGCTGGGTCGGGTTGCCGGGGACGCTCGCGCCCGTGTAGTGGACGACCGTGTCGAAGTGGCTCAGCACGCCGAGCGCGTCGGGCGCGCCCTGCGCGGCGACGTCCCAGACGACCGCGTTGCGGCCGTTGGCCTTCAGCGCGTCGACGTAGGTCTGGGCCTGTGCAGCGGCCGCGCCCTCCTCGGCGACGACGAGTGTGCCGGCCTTGGGGCGTGCGGCGATCGTGTACGTGAAGTGCGAGCTGGAGACCTTCTTGCCGGCCTTGGTCTCGCCGGTGAACCACACCTCGACCTTGTCGCCCGGTTTCCCGTCTCGCACCTTGGCGCGGTACTCGTCGAAGTAGAGGTTGTCGTCCCCGCCGTAGGTCTCGCCGCCCTTCCAGGCCCTGAGCGCCCGGTCGTGCGTACGGCCTCCGTTGACGCGGTACTTGAGCTCCTTGTCCCGGATCGCCTTGCGTACGACGACGGAGACCTCCTGGTCGGCGCCGCGCGAGTACGACGTGGTGAACGGCGCCGGGGTGAAGTCGGCGGCCTTCAGGCCGACCGAGGACTTCGGCTGGTCGGGCTGGGCGGCGGACTCGGCGACGGAGAGCGCGAACGGGACGTTCTTGGCGAACTCGTCCTGGATCAGCTTCTCGTCGTCCGGGAAGTTGAAGCCCGACTGGCAGTCGGAGGCGTTCCACTGGTCGTTCGGGTCGATGTTCGACGCGGTCTGACAGGTCGACATCTCCGGGGTGAACATGGCGAGGCCGTTGACGTTCGACGCGTGGCCGTCCGCCTCGCCGTTGGTGGTGTAGAGCTCCGAGGAGACCTGCGGGTGGTAGCCCGGGACGGCGCTGTTGTCAGGGGTGCCGGCGAGCGCCTTGTAGGCGACGTCGTCGGGGGTGTCGGTGGCGACCTGCCAGCCGACGCCGTAGAGGAGCAGTTCGGCCGCGGAGTGGTAGTTGATGCCGTACGTGAACCCGATCCGCTTCTCGAAGGCGTCGAGCGCCTTGGTCTCGGGCTCGGAGGCGGGGCTCGCGCCGCGGTAGGTCTCGCTGGTGGGGTTGGGAGACGAACCCTCGTCGTCGTAGCCCCACTTGTAGGCGAAGTTGCGGTTGAGGTCGACGCCGTCGCCGGTGGAGATCACACCGTCGCCGTTGACGTCCCGCAGGTTCTTGCGCCACAGCCGGGTGTCGGAGTTTTTGAAGGTGTAGTCGTAGCCGTCGGGGTTGGCCGAGATAACGAACCACACTTCGGTGGAGTCGACGATCTTCTTGACGCGCTTGTCGGTCTTGTAGTTGTCCAGGTAGTAGTGCATCAGCCGGCGGGTCATCTCCGGGGTGATCCACTCGCGCGCGTGCTGGTTGGACATGTACAGGACCGACGGCTTGGAGCCGTCCTTGGACTTCTTCGCGCCCTTGGTCAGTTTGAGAGCGAGGATGTCCTGGCCGTTGACGGTCTTTCCGATGGAGACGACCTTGGTGAGGCCGGGGTTCTCCTGGCCGGTGCGGAGGATCTCCTCCTTCAGGCCGCCGCTTCCGCCGTACGGGCGGAACACGCCCTCGGCGGCGGCCTCGACGCGGTTCTCCGCCTTGGCCGAAAGCGCGTGCTCAGTGAGCTGGACACCCTGCCTCTGAAGCTTCTCCGCCTGCTTGTCGGTGAGGTACACCTCGACCGTGGCGGTGCCCTTGGCGGGCGCCTGCTCGCTGAGTTCGTGGCCGTCCTGACCGGCCGCCAGCAGCAGGGGCACCTGCTTCTTGGTGATCTCGGCGCGGAAGACCTTGACCTCGTCCGGGTCGGGTTTCGGCGAGTTTGCGGGCTGCGCCTGGGCGATGGGTGCGAGCGCCGCTCCGCCGAGCAGCAGGGCGCCGACAGCGAGGATCGATCTCGCTCTACGTCTCATGAACCCCCCTAGCGTGAGTTCGCCACAGCAGCGAACTCTGCCAGGCTCATGACAGATCATGATCCAGTCAAGGGCGCCTCAAGGTTGTGCACATGCCGGTGGTGTCACCGTGGTGTCACCCCATCGGATGACACCACGATGACACCACCGGCATTCTGACGAGTCGTCAGCCGACCAGGTTGTCGGCGAGCTCCTCGCTGAGGTTGGCATCCGTTCCCGGGATGCCGAGGTCGGAGGCGCGCTTGTCGGCCATCGCCAGCAGGCGGCGGATCCGGCCGGCGACCGCGTCCTTCGTCAGCGGCGGGTCGGCGAGCGCGCCCAGCTCCTCCAGGGAGGCCTGCTTGTGGTCCATGCGCAGCCGGCCGGCCGCCGCGAGATGCTCAGGCACCTCCTCGCCGAGGATCTCCAGGGCGCGCTGGACGCGGGCCCCGGCGGCGACGGCCGCGCGGGCGGAGCGGCGCAGGTTGGCGTCGTCGAAGTTGGCGAGCCGGTTCGCCGTGGCCCGCACCTCGCGGCGCATCCGGCGCTCCTCCCAGGCCAGCACCGACTCGTGTGCGCCGAGCCGGGTGAGCAGCGCCCCGATCGCGTCGCCGTCGCGGACGACGACCCGGTCGACCCCGCGCACCTCGCGGGCCTTCGCGGCGATGGAGAGCCGACGGGCGGCGCCGACCAGCGCGAGCGCGGCCTCCGGGCCCGGGCAGGTCACCTCCAGGGAGGAGGAGCGGCCGGGCTCGGTGAGCGAGCCGTGCGCCAGGAAGGCGCCCCGCCAGGCCGCCTCCGCGTCACAGGTCGCGCCGGAGACCACCTGCGGGGGCAGGCCCCGGATCGGACGGCCGCGGCCGTCCACGAGCCCCGTCTGCCGGGCCAGCTGGTCGCCGCCCGCGACCACGCGCACGACATAGCGCGAGCCGCGGCGCAGACCGCCCGGAGCCATCACGATCAGCTCCGAGCTGTGGCCGAAGATCTCCAGGATGTCTCGCTTGAGCCGCCGGGCCGCCATCGCGGTGTCCAGCTCCGCCTCGATCACGATGCGCCCGCTCACCAGGTGGAGGCCGCCGGCGAACCGCAGAATGGCGGAGACCTCCGCCTTTCTGCAGCAGGTCCGGGTGACGGGGAGCCGGGAGATCTCGTCCTTCACCGCTGCCGTCATCGCCATGGGCCGATCCTTCCATGCATCCGAAAAATACGGTCGTACGCGGCGGCCAACAGCTCCGGGTCATGCCTCGGGGTTCCGTCGGGCCGGGCCACCGGCGCCAGCTCGACCGCGGCCCCGAACCGTTTGGCGGCGTCGGTCAGCGAGTCGCGGTCGGGCGCGGCTGCCTCGTCGGCCAGCACCACGTCCAGGGCGAGTTTAGGGGCGTGTCGTCCCAAAACCTCCAAATGACGCTGCGGGGAGAAGCCGTCGGTTTCTCCCGGTTGCGGGGCGAGGTTCAACGAGAGCACCCGGCGCGCCTTCGTCTCCATGAGGGCGTCCAGCAGGTCGGGCACCAGCAGGTGCGGCATGACCGAGGAGAACCAGGAGCCGGGCCCGAGCACCACCCAGTCCGCGTCCAGGACGGCGGCGACGGCCTCGGGGACGGCCGGCGGGTCGTTCGGCACCAGGTGGACGGACTGCACCTCGCCGCGCGTCAGCGCCACGGTCGCCTGTCCCCGGACGGTGTCGATGTCGTCCGGCCGGTCCGGGTCGTGCCCCTTGACCAGCGCCTGGAGCTCCAGCGGCACGGCGGACATGGGCAGCACCCGTCCCTGCGCGCCGAGCAGCTTGCCCACCAGATCCAGGGCCTGGACGTGGTCGCCGAGCTGTTCCCACAGCGCGACGATCAGCAGGTTGCCGACCGCGTGGCCGTTGATCTCGCCCTGCGACTGGAAGCGGTGCTGGATGACCCGGGCCCAGGTCTGGCCCCAGTCGTCGTCGCCGCACAGGGCGGCCAGCGCCTTGCGCAGGTCGCCGGGCGGCAGCACGCCCAGCTCGTCGCGCAGGCGTCCGCTGGAGCCGCCGTCGTCGGCCACCGTGACCACGCCGGTGAGGTCGCCGGTGATCCGGCGCAGTGCGGTGAGCGAGGCGGACAGGCCCATGCCGCCGCCGAGGGCGACGACCTTGGGCTGGGTGCCGCGGCGGCGCGGTTTGCCGCCGCGGGCCTCGACCGGCCGGCCCGCGCGCCCCTCGGGGGCGACCCTGCGCAGCCGGCCGAGCCGCGGAGTACGTCCTGTCATTCCCGTCCCATGTCCCGGTGTACGACCACCGTCTCCACGCCCTCGGCCGCGAGGCGCGCGGCGAGCTTCTCCGACATGGCCACCGAGCGGTGCTTGCCGCCCGTACAGCCGACCGCGATGGTCACATAACGCTTGCCCTCTCGACGGTAGCCCGCGGCAACCAGCTGGAGGAGCTCCGCGTACCGGTCGAGGAACTCCTTCGCGCCGGGCTGGTTGAGGACGTACGTCGCGACCTCCTCGTTGAGGCCGGTGTAGGGGCGCAGCTCCGGCACCCAGTGAGGGTTGGGCAGGAACCGCATGTCCACGACCAGGTCGGCGTCGACCGGCAGGCCGTACTTGAAGCCGAAGGACATGACGGTGGCCCGCAGTTCGGGCTCCTCCTCGCCCGCGAACTGGGCGTCCATCTTGGCGCGCAGCTCGTGCACGTTGAGGCTGGAGGTGTCGATCACCAGGTCCGCGTCGCCGCGCAGCTCGCGCAGCAGCTCGCGCTCGGCGTCGATGCCGTCGACGATGCGGCCGTCGCCCTGCAGGGGGTGCGGGCGGCGCACGGACTCGAAGCGGCGCACCAGGGCGTCGTCGGAGGACTCCAGGAAGACGATCCGCCGTGTGACGTTCCTCGACTCCAGGTCGGCGAGGGACTCGCGGAGGTTGTCGAAGAAGCGCCGGCCGCGGACGTCGACGACGACCGCGATCCGCGCCACGTTGCCCTGGGAGCGGGCGCCCAGCTCCACCATGGTGGGGATCAGGGCGGGCGGGAGGTTGTCGACGACGAACCAGCCGAGGTCCTCCAGACACTTGGCCGCCGTCGAGCGGCCGGCCCCGGACATGCCGGAGATGATCACCAGCTCGGGGATGGCCGCCTCGGGGATCCCTGGTGGGGTGACGTCCGTACTCACCTGTGCTCCGTCTTCCTGGCGTGCTTCCTGCTGGGGGCTGTCGGGGCCCGCAGGGGTCTGTTCTCGCCGGTCTGTGGGGTGGGTCTCGTGCTCGGTCATGTCTCCTGCCCCCGTCGTTCTTCCGGGGCGCCCGCCGTCACGGGGTCTCCGGGGGAACCCGTCGTGGTGCCGGGTTCCTCATCATCAATGATCTCTCCGGTCGCCGTGTTCACGGCGGGGGCGGGCGGTGCCGCCTGGGCGAGGGCCACGGCGATGGTCTCGGCCGTCTTGCGGCCTATGCCGGGGACCTCGCAGATCTGCTCGATCGTCGCGGCGCGGAGCCTCTTCACCGAGCCGAAGTGCTTGATCAGCGCCTGCTTGCGCGCCTCGCCGAGCCCCGGCACCTCGTCCAGCGGACCAGCGCGGAAGCGCTTGGCCCGCTTGGTGCGCTGATAGGTGATCGCGAAGCGGTGGGCCTCGTCCCGGACGCGCTGGAGCAGGTAGAGGCCCTCGCTGCTGCGGGGCAGGACGACCGGGTCGTCGTCGTCCGGCAGCCAGACCTCCTCCAGCCGCTTGGCGAGGCCGCAGACGGCGATGTCGTCGATACCGAGCTCGTCCAGCGCCCGCTTGGCGGCCGCGACCTGCGGCTGTCCGCCGTCGACGACGACGAGCTGGGGCGGGTAGGCGAAGCGCTTGGGGCGGCCCTCCTCGTCCTTCAGGCCCTGGCCGAGGTCGCCGTCCGGCTCCTCGTCGACCCATTCGCCCGTCCGCTCCTTCTCCGCGAGGTAGCGCCGGAAGCGGCGGGTGATCACCTCGTGCATGGAGCGGACGTCGTCCTGGCCCTCGAAGCCCTTGATCTGGAAGCGGCGGTACTCGCTCTTGCGCTGCAGACCGTCCTCGAAGACGACCATGGAGGCCACGACGTCGTCCCCCTGGAGGTGGGAGATGTCGTAGCACTCGATGCGCAGCGGGGCGCTGTCCAGGTCGAGGGCCTCGGCGATCTCCTCCAGGGCACGCGAGCGCGTGGTCAGGTCGGAGGCCCGCTTCGTCTTGTGCAGGACGAGCGCCTGCTGTGCGTTGCGCTCGACGGTCTCCATGAGGGCCTTCTTGTCGCCCCGCTGCGGGATGCGCAGCGACACGTTGGACCCGCGCCGCCCGGTGAGCCACTCCTGCACGGGTTCGACCGGCTCGGGCAGGGCGGGGACCAGAACCTCCTTGGGGACGGAGTCGCCCGTCTCCTCGCCGTACAACTGCTGGAGGGCGTGCTCGACGAGGGCGCCGGTCGTGACGTCCTCGACCTTGTCGGTGACCCAGCCGCGCTGGCCGCGCACCCGTCCGCCGCGGACGTGGAAGATCTGGACGGCCGCCTCCAGCTCGTCCTCGGCGACCGCGATCAGGTCCGCGTCGGTCGCGTCCGCGAGCACGACCGCGTTCTTCTCCATGGCCTTCTTCAGCGCCTCGATGTCGTCGCGCAGGCGGGCGGCCCGCTCGTACTCCATCTCCTCGGCCGCCTCCATCATCTGCTTCTCCAGACGGCGGAGGTAGGCGCCGGTGCGGCCGGCCATGAAGTCGCAGAACTCGTCGGCGAGTTCCCAGTGCTCGTCGGCCGGGATCCGGCCCACGCAGGGCGCGGAGCACTTGCCGATGTAGCCGAGCAGACAGGGCCGGCCGGTGCGGGCGGCGTTCTTGAAGACGCCGGCGGAGCAGGTGCGCACGGGGAAGACGCGCAGCAGCAGGTCGACGGTGTCCCGGATCGCCCACGCGTGCGCGTACGGCCCGAAGTACCTGACGCCCTTCTTCTTGTGGCCGCGCATCACCTGCACGCGCGGGAACTGCTCGTTCATCGTGACCGCGAGGTACGGGTAGCTCTTGTCGTCGCGGTACTTGACGTTGAACCGGGGGTCGTACTCCTTGATCCAGGAGTACTCCAGCTGCAGCGCCTCGACCTCCGTGGACACCACCGTCCACTCCACCGACGCGGCCGTGGTGACCATCGTGCGGGTGCGCGGGTGCAGGCCCGCCACGTCCTGGAAGTAGTTCGCCAGGCGCTGGCGCAGGCTCTTCGCCTTTCCGACGTAGATCACCCGGCGGTGCTCGTCGCGGAATCGGTACACCCCCGGTGAGTCCGGGATCTGTCCCGGCTTGGGGCGGTAGCTGGAGGGGTCGGCCATGTCTCACACCCTACTGGCGCGGGGTGACACTCCGGTGGGGCTGTGGACAACGGTCGGGGTGTCCGGCGGGGCTGTGGACGAGCGGGGCGCAGGAGGGGCGGCCCCGGGAGCGCCGACTCGGCCACGTGCACGTGCCACTCGGGCAACAGGTGTTGTCGGGACTTGGTCAACACGCTTCAATGCGGGGGAGCTCGGGGCCCTGAAGGCCGCCCTACGGATGTGAAGGAGTTCCGGCGACGCAGGCAAGGCCCCGACCCCCCACGCGCACGGTCCGACCAGCCGTCGTGAGCATTCACAGAAAGGCCCCTGCATGCCGCACGCCACACAGCACGCGGACGCCGCCGTCGACACCGCCGCCGCGGCGGAACTTCAGACGGCCCTGCGGGGCGGCCCCTTCCACGTGGCGCTGCGCGCCGCGATCGCCGCCCGTGGACTGCCGCTGCAGCGCGTCCAGCACCATCTGTCGCGTTACGGGGTCAAGGTGGGCGTGACGAGCCTGAGCTACTGGCAGCAGGGCGCCCGGCGGCCGCAGCGCCCCGAGTCGCTGCGGGCCGTCCGGGCGCTGGAGGAGATCCTGCAACTGCCGGACGAGTCCCTGATCCGGCTGCTCGCGGAGCCCGACGGCGCGGGCGGCAGTGCGGCGGCCGGGCAGTCCGCGGGCCGCACCTACCGTTCGCTCCTGGAGGCCTCCGGCATCCTCGAACAGCTGCTCGGCGAACTGGAGTGCCCCGTCGACGGCGGGCTGCACACCCTGGGCCATCACGAACGGGTCCGCATCGGGGCGCGCCGCGAGCTCCTGGGGCGCGAGTCGCAGCACATCGTGCGCGCGCACCGCGACGGCGTCGACCGCTTCGTGGCCGTCCACCACGGCGACCCCGGATGCACCCCGGAGCGGATGACGGTCCACGCCCTGGAGAACTGCCGGGCCGGCCGCGTCCGCCGCCACCACGACACCGGCGTGCTCGTGGCCGAGCTCCTCTTCGACACCCGCCTACGCGCCGGCGACACCTTCCTCTTCCGCTACGGCGTCGAGGACGGCACCGCCGGCGCATCCCGCGAATACGTCCGCGGCTTCGGCTCGGCGGGCGGCCAGTACGCCCTGCAGATCCGCTTCGACGAGCACGCCCTGCCGGTGCGCTGCCACCGGTTCACCCAGCACTCGGCGGCGGCGCCGCGCAGCGGCCGCCAGGAACTGCCGTTCAGCGGCCGGCACCGCTCGGTGCACCTCGTCGAGCCGCGGGTGCGCTCGGGCATGGTGGGCATCGGCTGGGACTGGGAGTGAACGGCGGCTCGGCCGCCCGTTCGGGCGCTCGCGCGCGTATGCGCCCGCGTTTACGCGCGCCTTCGAATGGGATAGCTTCCCGGCCGGAAGGGCAGTGACGGGCCGCGAGGTCCGAGGGGCGGGAAGGGCGCGATGCCGACCATGGCCGACGTCGCGCGGCACGCGGGAGTCCGCGGGGCGACCGCGTCGTACGCGCTGGACGACGCCCGATGACCATCGCTCCTCCGCGCACCCTGCGCACGCTGCCCGAGCGCGGCCTGTCCAGGCCTGAGGACACCGTGCCGTGCCGTTGTGCGGCGACCGGCCGGCCCGAACTCGTGGGGCTCGCCCGCACCGTCGTCCCTCGCATGTGCAGCCAGAGAACCCGAAAGGAACCGTCCTGTGATCGTCGTCGCCGGTGAGGCCCTGATCGACCTGGTACCGCAGGGCACGGGCGCCCTCGCGGGACTGCAGCCGGCGCTCGGCGGCGGCCCCTACAACACGGCCGTCGCACTGGGCCGCCTCGGCTCCCCCACGGCCTTCTGCTCCCGCACCTCGCGGGACGCCTTCGGCGAGGCGCTGCTCGGCAGACTGCGGGAATCGGGCGTGGACCTGTCCTCGGTGCAACGCGGTACGGAGCCGACCACGCTCGCCGTGGCCACGATCGACGGGAACGGCTCGGCCGCCTACTCCTTCTACGTCGACGGCACCGCCGACCGGCTGTTCTCGATGCCGGCCACGCTCCCCGCGGGGACGCGCGCGGTGTCCTTCGGCACCTGCTCGCTCATCCTGGAGCCGGGTGCGAGCGCGTACGAGGAGTTGCTGCGGGCCGCCGCGGCACAGGGCCTGTTCACCGCCCTCGACCCGAACATCCGCCCCGGGCTGATCCCCGACGCCGACGGCTACCGGGCCCGCTTCAAGAGCTGGCTGCCCTCGGTGTCCCTGCTCAAGCTCTCCGAAGAGGACGCCGTGTGGCTGGGCGGCACCCCGCGCGAGTGGTTGTCCGCCGGTCCCTCGGCCGTGGTGATCACCCAGGGCGGGGACGGACTGACCGCCTTCACCCAGAGCGGCGCCGTGTACTCGGCGCCGGGTGAGGAGGTGGAGGTGGTGGACACCATCGGCGCCGGGGACACCGTGAACGCGGCCCTGTTGCACGGTCTTTCGGCGCGGGACGCCCTGTCCCCGGCGGCCCTCGCGGGGCTGGGCGCCGACGGCTGGGAGCAGTTGCTGCGGTTCGCCGCACGCGCGGCGGCGATCACCTGCTCCCGGGCCGGAGCGGAACCGCCGTACGCCTCCGAACTGGGCGACTTCTAGAGGCTGTTGGCACGGCAGGGGGCATCGTCGCTCAGGTGATCGGTCCGGCGAAGGGACAACGGGCGGCGCCCCGCGGGGAGTTCCCGCGGGGCGCCGTGTCTCTCGCGCGGTTCGTCAGGCCTTGCGGGCCCGTGTCGTCTTCTTCGCGGAGGTCGCCTTCGTCGTCGCCCCGGCGGCCTTCTTGGTCGCCGTGTCGTTCGCCGTGGACGTCTTGGCGGTCGCCGTCTTCCGCGTCGTGGTCCGGGCCGCGACCGTCTTCTTCGCCGCCGTCCTGCGCGGGGCCTTCACCTGGGCGGCGTCGCTGATCCGGTCGGCGCCGAGGACCTCCCGCAGGAACTTGCCGGTGTGGCTGGTCGGCACCCCGGCGACCTCCTCGGGCGTGCCCTCGGCGATCACGAGACCGCCGCCGGCGCCGCCCTCGGGGCCCATGTCGACGACCCAGTCGGCGGTCTTGATCACGTCGAGGTTGTGCTCGATGACGATGACCGTGTTGCCCTTGTCGACGAGGCCGGCGAGGACCGTCAGGAGCTTGCTGATGTCCTCGAAGTGCAGACCCGTCGTCGGCTCGTCCAGGACGTAGACCGTGCGGCCGGTGGAACGGCGCTGGAGTTCGCTGGCGAGCTTCACGCGCTGGGCCTCACCGCCGGACAGCGTGGTCGCGGACTGGCCGAGCCGGACGTAGCCGAGGCCGACGTCCTTCAGGGTGTTGAGGTGGCGGGCGATCGCGGGGACCGCCTCGAAGAAGTCCGTCGCCTCCTCGATCGGCATGTTCAGGACGTCGGCGATGGACTTGCCCTTGTAGTGGACCTCCAGGGTCTCCCGGTTGTAGCGGGCGCCGTGGCAGACCTCGCACGGGACGTAGACGTCCGGGAGGAAGTTCATCTCGATCTTGATCGTGCCGTCGCCCGCGCAGTTCTCGCAGCGGCCGCCCTTGACGTTGAAGGAGAAGCGGCCGGGCAGATAGCCGCGGACCTTCGCCTCGGTCGTCTCCGCGAACAGCTTGCGGACGTGGTCGAAGACGCCCGTGTAGGTGGCCGGGTTGGAGCGCGGGGTGCGGCCGATGGGCGACTGGTCGACGTGCACGACCTTGTCGACGAGGTCGTCGCCGTCCACGCGCGTGTGCCGCCCGGGAACGTTCCTCGCGCCGTTCAGCTCGCGGGCCAGGTGCGTGTACAGGATGTCGTTGACCAGCGTGGACTTGCCGGAGCCGGAGACGCCGGTGACCGCGGTGAACACACCCAGCGGGAAGGACACGTCGATGTCCTGCAGGTTGTTCTCGCGGGCGCCGTGCACGGTGAGCCTGCGGGAGGGGTCCTGCGGGCGCCGGATGTCGGGCACCGGGATCGCCTTCTTGCCGGACAGGTACTGCCCGGTCTGCGACTCGGCGTTGGCCAGCAGCTCCTTCAGGGAGCCGCTGTGCACGACCTTGCCGCCGTGCTCGCCGGCGCCGGGGCCGATGTCGACGATCCAGTCGGCGACCTTGATGGTGTCCTCGTCGTGCTCGACGACGATGAGCGTGTTGCCCATGTCGCGCAGCCGGACGAGGGTCTCGATCAGCCGGTGGTTGTCGCGCTGGTGCAGGCCGATGGACGGCTCGTCGAGGACGTAGAGGACGCCGACGAGGCCGGAGCCGATCTGGGTGGCCAGGCGGATGCGCTGGGCCTCGCCGCCGGAGAGCGTGCCGGCCGCGCGGTTGAGGGAGAGGTAGTCCAGGCCGACGTCGACCAGGAACCGCAGCCGCTCGTTGACCTCCTTCAGGACGCGCTCGGCGATCTTCTTGTCGCGGGCGTTGAGCTTCAGCTCGCCCAGGAAGTCCGCGCAGTCGCTGATCGACATCCCGGAGACCTCGGCGATGGACTTGTCCATGATCGTGACGGCGAGGACCAGTGGCTTGAGGCGCGTGCCCTCGCAGGTGGGGCAGGGCACCTCGCGCATATAGCCCTCGAAGCGCTCACGGCTGGCGTCGCTCTCGGCCTCGCTGTGCCGGCGCTTCACGAACGGGACGGCGCCCTCGAAGGGCGTGGTGTACACCCGCTCGCGGCCGTACCTGTTGCGGTACCGGACCTCGATCTGCGTCTTGTGGCCGTACAGCAGGGCCTTCTTGGCGCGCTGCGGCAGGCCCGCGAAGGGGATGTCCGTACGGAACCCGAGGGCGTCCGCGAGGGCGCCGATCAGGCGGCCGAAGTAATCCTTGGTGTGGCCGTGCGACCAGGGGTGGATGGCGCCCTCGTCGAGGGACTTGTCCTCGTCCGGGACGATCAGCTCGGCGTCGACCTCCATGCGCGTGCCGATGCCGGTGCACTCGGGGCAGGCGCCGAAGGGCGAGTTGAAGGAGAAGGAGCGGGGCTCGAGCTCCTCGAAGGACAGGTCGTCGTACGGGCAGTACAGGTGCTCCGAGTACATGCGCTCGCGCTCGGGATCGCCCTCGGGGAGGTCGACGAAGTCGAGCACGACCATCCCGCCGGAGAGGCCGAGCGCGGTCTCCACCGAGTCGGTGAGGCGGCGCTTGGCCGTGTCCTTCACCGTGAGGCGGTCGATGACCACCTCGATGGTGTGCTTCTCCTGCTTCTTCAGCGTGGGCGGTTCGGAGAGCTGGACGGTCGTGCCGTCGACCCGCGCGCGGGAGTAGCCCTTGGTCTGGAGGTCGGCGAACAGGTCGACGAACTCGCCCTTGCGCTCGCGCACCAGCGGCGACAGCACCTGGAAGCGGCTGCCCTCCGGCAGCTCCAGCACCTTGTCGACGATGGCCTGCGGCGACTGGCGCGTGATCGGCCGGCTGCACTCGGGACAGTGCGGCTTGCCGATGCGCGCGAAGAGCAGGCGCAGGTAGTCGTAGACCTCGGTGATGGTGCCGACCGTGGAGCGCGGGTTGCGCGAGGTCGACTTCTGGTCGATGGAGACGGCCGGGGAGAGGCCCTCGATGAAGTCGACGTCCGGCTTGTCCATCTGGCCGAGGAACTGGCGGGCGTACGAGGAGAGGGACTCGACGTAGCGCCGCTGGCCCTCGGCGAAGATGGTGTCGAAGGCCAGCGAGGACTTGCCCGACCCCGACAGGCCCGTGAAGACGATGAGCGAGTCGCGTGGCAGGTCGAGCGAGACATTCTTGAGGTTGTGCTCGCGCGCGCCACGGACGATGAGACGGTCGGCCACGCCGGTCCGCACCTTTCTTGAGAGAAGTGACAGGGGCGGGGCCCCCGTCTTTTTCAGACTAGGGGGAGCCACTGACAACGCCGGTCGGGATTCACCGGTTCACAACAATCCCCGGCCTTCCAGCATGCCCGACGCCGCCACCGACCTTATAGCACGTGCATTCGATTTTGGGCCACGGTCCGCCACCTTCACCCAAAGGGGTGGCGAGGCTAGGGTCAGCACCATGATTGATCACGCTCATGACCTGGAGTCTGTACGTGACGCGACCGAGCGACTGCTCACCGCAGTCGCGAAACTGGACAACGCGTCGGTGACCGAGTCGTCACGCCTGCCCGGCTGGAGCCGCGGCCACGTCCTCGCCCACATCGCCCGCAACGCGGACGCCCTCGTGAACGTCCTGGAGGGCCGTCCCATGTACGCCGGCGCGCACGTCCGCGACGCCGACATCGAGCGGGACGCCCCGCGCCCCCTGGGCGTCCAGCTCACGGACGTACGCGAGAGCGCGGCCCGTTTCCAGGCGGCGGGCGCCGCGCCCGCGGACTGGTCACGCACCGTGGAGCTTCGCAACGGGGTCGTCGACTCGGCGGCCCGGGTGCCCTTCCGGCGTTGGGTGGAGGTCGAGCTGCATCATGTGGACCTGGGCATCGGCTACGAGCTGGAGGACCTGCCGGAGGAGTTCACCGGGCGGGAGACCGAGTTCCTCGCGGACCGGTTCACCGGACATCCCGACGTGCCGCCGACGCGCCTGACGGACGGCACGCGCGCGTGGCGCACGGGCCGCGAGGCCGACGAACCCGAGGTGACCGTCACCGGCTCCCCCGCGGACGTCCTGGGCTGGCTGGCCGGGCGCCGCGACGGATCCGCTCTGACCGTGGACGGCGGGCCCCTGCCGGCCCTTCCCCCGCTATAGGCTGCCGTCATGACGTACAGCGGAGAGGTGACGGTCGGCGGCCCGGCGGACGTGCACGAGCTCAAGGACCTCATGATCACCAAGATCGCGGTCGGCCCGATGAACAACAACGCCTATCTGCTGCGCTGCCGGGCCACGGACGAGCAGTTGCTGATCGACGCGGCCAACGACGCCCAGGCCCTGCTGGGCATGATCGGTGACGACGGCATCGCGTCCGTCGTCACCACCCATCAGCACGGCGACCACTGGCAGGCGCTCGCCGAGGTCGTGGCGGCCACGCACGCGCGTACCCACGCCGGCCGGGAGGACGCCGACGGCATCCCCGTGCCGACCGACGTCCCGGTCGACGACGGCGACGTCATCCGGGTGGGACACGTGGAGCTCACCGCGCGCCATCTGGTCGGTCACACGCCCGGCTCGATCGCCCTGGTCTACGACGACCCGCACGGCCATCCCCATGTGTTCACCGGCGACTGTCTCTTCCCCGGCGGCGTGGGCAACACCCGCAAGGATCCGAAGGCGTTCGCGAGCCTGATCCACGACGTCGAGACGAAGATCTTCGACGTGCTGCCGGACGAGACCTGGGTCTATCCGGGCCACGGCGACGACACCACGCTGGGCGCGGAGCGGCCGCATCTTCCGGAGTGGCACGCGCGCGGGTGGTGAGTTCTCCTTTGCACGGGGCGCGCGTTACCCAACGCGCGCCCCGTGTGAATCGTGTGCACGCGCCGGCACCTCGCGCGCGCTCCCCGCACACGTGGTTGCACGGTCAACTGGTGGCAGCCCCGCGCGGGATGACGGCTCCGGCGCGGATGGGCCGCCGGTCCGCTATCCCCGCCCTCGGCCGGCGGCCCCGGCGCACTGCGCGCCCCTGTTCACAAGAACGCAACACCCGTTCCCACCATGCGGACAATTGATGGCGTGACCTGGACAAACAGGGATTTCGCTGCCACTCTCCCGCCATGCATCTCGCCCCCCGTGTTCTGCGCCGCGCCGTAGCCGGCGCCACCGTAGCCCTCCTCGCGACCGCTGTCGGCTGCGCTCCGCAGCCGGAGGAGAAGGCGGCTTCCACGCCGTCCGGTTCGAGCGCGAACACCTGCGCCAAGGGCAAGCTCGCCACCGAGACCTCCGGCAAGCTGACCATCGCCACCGACTCGCCCGCGTACGAGCCGTGGTTCAAGGACGACAAGCCGGCCAACGGCAAGGGCTTCGAGTCGGCCGTGGCCTACGCCGTCGCGGAGCAACTCGGTTACGACAAGAGCGCCGTGGTCTGGCAGAGCGTGCCGTTCAACAGGGCTTTCGCGCCGGGCGAGAAGACCTTCGACTTCGACGTCAACCAGGTGTCGATCAGCGACGAGCGCAAGAAGGCCGTGGACTTCTCCTCCGGCTACTACGACGTCCGCCAGGCCGTCATCGCCCTGAAGGGCTCGAAGGCCGCCAAGGCGACGACCGTCGCGGACCTCAAGGGCCTCAAGCTGGGCGCCCAGGTCGGCACGACCAGCCTGGACTACATCGACGACGTGGTGAAGCCGACGCGGCAGGCCGCCGTCTAAGCCAAGAACGACCAGGCCAAGTCCGCGTTGAAGAACGGCCAGGTCGACGCCGTCGTGGTCGACCTGCCCACCGCGTTCTACATCACCGCCGCCGAGGTGACGGACGCCGAGATCGTCGGCCAGTTCGAGAACCAGGGCGCCGCGCCCGAGCAGTTCGGCCTCGTGCTCGACAAGGGCAGCGCGCTCACCTCCTGCGTCACCGGCGCCGTGGACGCCCTCCGCAAGGACGGCACCCTGGCGAAGCTCGAACAGCAGTGGCTCTCCGACGCCGTCGACGCCCCGGTGCTCAAGTGACGGTCACGAAGGAGGAGTCCGGCCAGGAAGGCTCGGACGACAAGGGCGACATGTCCGGGGGCGGCGCCGGTGACGCGTACGTCCCCTCGCAGCGGCGGCTGGAGCGCGAGCGCTACAAGCGCGCGCGTGCCCGCCGCGCGACGGCGATCGCCGCGCTGTCGACCCTGGTCACGGCTGTCGTCCTCTACCTGGTCGTCGTCGGCGCACCCGGCTGGCCGCGCACCAAGGAGACCTTCTTCAACGGGCAGTACGCGCGCGAGGCGCTGCCCAAGGTCCTCGAAGGGCTGTGGCTGAACGTCCGGCTGCTGCTGATCTGCGGCGCCGCCGTGCTGGTGCTCGGCATGCTCATCGCCGTGGCCCGCACTCTGCGCGGCCCGGTGTTCTTCCCGCTGCGGGTGCTGGCGGCGGCGTACACGGACTTCTTCCGCGGGCTGCCGCTGATCATCAACCTGATGATCGTGGTGCTGGGCGTCCCCGCGCTGCGCCTGCAGGGCGTGACCGTCGACCCGGTGTGGCTCGGCGGTACGGCGCTGACCCTGACGTACTCGGCGTACGTCGCCGAGGTGTTCCGCGCCGGCATCGAGTCCGTGCACCCCTCGCAGCGCGCCGCGGCCCGCTCGCTGGGCCTGAACAACCGGCAGGCGCTGCGCTACGTGGTGCTCCCCCAGGCCGTGCGCCGCCAGGTGCCGCCGCTGCTCAACGACCTGGTGTCCCTGCAGAAGGACACCGGCCTGGTGTCGATCGGCGGCGCGATCGACGCCGTACGCGCGGCGGACATCATCGTGGGCCGCAGCCTGAACTACACGCCGTACATCGTCGCGGGACTGGTCTTCGTGGCCCTGACCATCCCGATGACCCGCTTCACGGACTGGGTGACGGCCCGGATGGACCGTCAGCGGGCCCAGGGAGGAACGACATGAGCGACGCTCCGACGCCTCGGACTCCGGTACCGCCCACTCCGGTGCTGCGGATGGAGTCCGTCCGCAAGACCTTCGGCGGCTCCGTCGTCCTGCGCGACGTCGACCTGGAGGTCGCCCCGCACACGGTGACGGCCCTGATCGGCGCCTCCGGCTCCGGCAAGTCCACACTGCTGCGCTGCGCCAACCTGCTGGAGGACATCGACGACGGCGCGATCTGGCTGGACGGCGAGGAGATCACCGATCCGCGCGTCGACCAGGACGCGGTGCGGCGTCGGATCGGCGTGGTCTTCCAGGCGTACAACCTGTTCCCGCACATGACGGTGCTGGAGAACATCACGCTCGCCCCACGCCGCGTGCACGGCGTCGCCCGTGCGGCGGCCGAGGAACACGCCACGGGGCTCCTGGAGCGGCTCGGGCTGGCCGGGAAGGCGGGCGAGTACCCCGACCGGCTCAGCGGCGGTCAGCAGCAGCGTGTGGCGATCGTGCGCGCCCTCGCCGTGCGTCCCCGGCTGCTGCTGCTCGACGAGATCACCGCGGCCCTCGACCCGGAGCTGGTGGGCGAGGTCCTGAACGTCGTCCGCGACCTGAAGGGCGACGGCATGACGATGGTGCTGGCCACGCACGAGATGGGGTTCGCCCGCGAGGTCGCCGACCAGGTCTGTTTTCTGGACGGAGGCGTCGTGCTGGAGCGGGGCGCCCCCGAGCAGGTCTTCGGCGACCCGCAGCAGGAGCGCACACAGCGCTTCCTGCGGCGGATCGTGGAGGCGGGGCGACTGTAAGGACCGTGCGCCTGGTCGTCGGGGCTTACGCCTCCGCCCGCGCCGCCCCCACCAGCGCCGCCACCCGCTCCACCCCGAACACGTACCCCTGCACACCGCACCCCGCGATGACGCCGTCGGCCCGCAGCGAGACGTACGAGTGGTGCCGGAAGGCCTCGCGCTGGTGGATGTTGGAGATGTGGACCTCCAGCACGGGCAGGCCGTCGCAGGTGTTGAGCGCGTCCAGAATCGCAACTGACGTGTGCGAGTAGGCGCCCGGGTTGATCACGATGCCGCAGTGGTTGAGCCGCGCCTCGTGGATCCAGTCGACCAACTCGCCCTCGTGGTTGGACTGACGGAAGTCGACCGTGCCGCCGTGCGCCGCCGCCGCCTTCATGCACATCGCCTCGACGTCGGCGAGCGTGTCCGACCCGTAGATCTCCGGCTGCCGCTGACCCAGGAGGTTCAGGTTGGGGCCGTTCAGGATCATGATCGGGGCGTTGGCCAGGGTGCGGGGCACGGTTCCTCCGGTCGTTCGGCGGCGGGGCGGCCGTAGGTGACCGCTGCTCAGGCCCCGGTTTATCACGATGCGTGGACCGGGCCACGGCTCCTATTCTCCTGGCCATGATCTCGTATCCGCCCAAGCCCTCCCCTGGCGACCGCATAGCCGTCGTCTCACCCGGCGCCGGCCTGCCCGGCCTTTTCCCGCGCCCCTTCGAACTGGGCCTGGAGCGGCTGCGCAAGGACTACGGGCTCGAACCGGTCGAGTACCCGGCCACCCGCAAGATGGGCTCGACGCCGCAGGAGCGTGCCGACGACATCCACGCAGCGTTCGCCGATCCGGACATCAGGGCGGTCATCGCGTCGATCGGCGGCGACGACCAGATCACCGTGCTGCCCTTCCTGGACCGGGAGTTGATCCGCGCGAACCCGAAGCCGTTCTTCGGGATGAGCGACAACACCAACCTGCTCGCCTTCCTGCGCAATGCCGGAATCGTCGGCTACCACGGCGCGACCGTGATGAGCGAGCTGGGCCGCCCCGGCGCCATGCACCCGCAGACCGCCGACTCCTTGCGGGCCGCGCTGTTCACCTCGGGCGCGTACGAACTCAAGCCCGCCGAGCGCTGGAACGACGTCGACCGCGACTGGGCCGACCCGGCCACCTTCGACGCGGAACCGGAGACCCGGCCCGGCAGCGGATGGACCTGGGAGAACACCGACCGGGTGGTGGAGGGTCGCAGTTGGGGCGGCTGTCTGGAGATCATCGGCTGGCTGCTGATGGCCGACCGGGAGATCGCACGCGACCTCTCCGAATACGACGGCGGGGTGCTGCTCCTGGAGACCTCCGAGGACATGCCGAGTGCGACGGAGGTCTTCTACACCCTGCGGAACATGGGCGAGCGCGGGCTGTTGCAGCGCTTCTCCGCGTTGTTGACGGGCCGAGCGAAGACCTGGTCCTTCCAGCGGCCCAACAGCGCGGAGGAGGCCGCTCGTTACGCAGCTGAGCAGCGCGAGGCCGTCCTGCGCGCGATGCGCACCTACGCTCCCGACACCATGATCGTCTTCGACGTGGACTTCGGGCACACCGATCCGCAGCTCGTGATCCCGTACGGCGGCCTCGTACGCGTCGACGGACCCGCCCGGCGCATCACCGTCACGTACTGAGGCGTTTCGCAGCGGCGCCGCGATCCCGTACGCCCCCGTAACCGGCGGTCACCGTGGGTAGTTGACGCGGCATGCACGACGTACGCACCGTGAAGACGCCCTCCATGCCACGGCTTGCGGCCGCCTCGCTCGCCGGGACGGCCATCGAGTTCTACGACTTCTTCGTCTACGGGACCGCGGCCGCGCTGGTCCTGGGGCCGCTGTTCTTCCCCACGTTCTCACCGCTGGCGGGGACGCTGGCCGCGTTCGCGACGTTCGGCGTGGGGTTCGTGGCCCGGCCGTTGGGATCGGTGCTGTTCGGGCATGTCGGCGACCGGCGCGGACGCCGGCCGGTCCTCGTCGTCTCCTTGCTGCTGACCGGCGCCTCGACGGTCGCGGTGGGCTGTGTGCCGACGTACGACACGATCGGGGTGGCCGCTCCTGTGCTGCTGCTCGTGCTGCGCTTCCTGCAGGGGCTGGGGCTCGGCGGGGAGTGGGGCGGCGCGGTGCTGCTGACCGCGGAGCACGCGCCCGCCGAGCGGCGCGCGTTGTGGTCGAGCTTCCCGCAGGTCGGGCCCGCGGTGGGGTTCGTGCTCGCCAACGGGGTGGTGCTGGCCCTGTCGGCGACGCTGTCCGAGGCGCAGTTCGCCCAGTGGGGGTGGCGGGTGCCGTTCTGGGCGGCCGGGGCGCTGGCCGTGCTCGGGCTGTGGCTCAGGTCGTCGCTGCCCGAGAGCCCGCGGTTCCTGGAGATCGACGATCACGCGCGCGTGCCGCTCGCCGAGCTCGTGCGCGACCACTGGCGGCTCGTCCTGCTGACCGCCGGCGCGCTCGCCGTCGGGTACGCGATCTTCTACGCCGTGACGACCTGGTCGCTGGCGTACGCCACGGAGCGGCTCGGGGTGGGCCGTACCGTCATGCTGGCCTGCATCATGGCCGCCGTGGTGGTGAAGGGCGCGCTGACGCCTGTGATGGCGATGCTCGGCGACCGCCTCGGCCGACGGCCGTTGTGCCTCGTCGGATGCGCGGGGGCCGCGCTGTGGATGTTCCCGATGGTCGCGCTCCTCGCGACCGGCGAGCCGTTGCCGATGTTCCTCGGTTTCCTGGGGGCGCTGGTCGCGTTCGTGACGATGTTCGCGGTGATCGCGGCGTATCTGCCGGAGCTGTACGCGCCGCGCGTGCGCTGCACCGGTGCGGCGGTCGGCTACAACCTCGGCGGTGTCCTCGGAGGCGCGCTCACCCCGATCGTGGCGACGGCTCTCGCGGAGCACTCGGGGCGTGTCCCGTGGGGTGTGGGCGCGTATCTGACGGGGATCGCCCTGCTCAGCCTGGGCTGCTTCGCCCTGCTGCCGGAGACGCGGCCGGTGCCGGCGGCCGTCGTCGCGCCGGTCACGGATTGATCGCCAGCTCCAGGTACGCCGCGAACAGCACGAGGTGGACGCCGCCCTGCAACGGCGTGGCCCGCCCCGGGACCACCGTCAGTGAGCCGACCACGACGGTCAGTGCGAGCAGCACCATGTGGGTGGAGCCGAGCCCGAGAACGAGCGGGCCGGAGAGCCAGATCGAGGCGAGGGCGACCGCGGGGACGGTGAGGCCGATGCTGGCCATCGCGGAGCCGAGCGCGAGGTTGAGGCTGGTCTGCACCCGGTCGCGGCGGGCGGAGCGCAGTGCGGCGATGGTCTCGGGGAGCAGCACGAGCAGGGCGATGATCACACCGACGACGGCATGGTGGAGGCCGGCGGCCTTCACTCCGGACTCGATCGTGGGCGAGACGCCTTTGGCGAGGCCCACCACGCCGATCAGGGCGAGGCCGAGGAAGCCGAGGCTGATCAGGGCGGCCTTGCGGGTCGGGGCGCCGGCATGGTCGTCCGCGGTGATCGCGGCTCCCTGTCGGGTGACCGGCAGGAAGTAGTCGCGGTGCCGGATGGTCTGCGTCGCCACGAACAGGCCGTACAGGATCAGCGAGGACAGTGCGGCGAAGGTGAGCTGGACGCCGGAGAACTCCGGGCCCGGTTTGCTGGTGGTGATCGTCGGCAGGACGAGGCTGAGCGTGGCCAGGGTCGCCACGGTCGCCAGTGCGGCGCCGGTGCCCTCCGGGTTGAAGACCGCCGTGCCGTGGCGCAGGGAGGCGACCAGGAGGCACAGGCCGACGATGCCGTTGCAGGTGATCATCACGGCCGCGAAGACGGTGTCCCTGGCCAGGGTCGCGCTCTTGTCGCCGCCGTCCGCCATCAGCGTGACGATCAGGGCGACCTCGATGATCGTCACGGCGACCGCGAGGACGAGGGAGCCGAAGGGTTCGCCGACCCGGTGGGCGACGACCTCCGCGTGGTGCACGGCGGCCAGGACGGCTCCGGCGAGGACCAGCGTCACGAATGCGACGATCGCGCCGGGCAGGTCGCGCCCCCAGGTCAGGGCGAGCAGGACGCCCGCCAGCGTCGGCACGAGGTACGTCCACCGGGTTGTGACCGACCTGAGCCGAGCGATCATGCTGTGATCGTCGCAGAGCCGTACGGGCTTCGCATTCCGGCCCGTACGGCCCCTTAGACGGGTGCGGCGGCCGTTACTCGAACTCGGTGGTGTCCTGGACGTCGCAGTCGGTGAAGGTCGGGGGCCGGGTGCACAGCGCGGCCATCTGCTCCGCGAACTTGCCCGTCTCCGGGTCGTCGTTGTTGCGCATGGCCTCCTCGTAGGAGTCGAACTCGATCACCACGAGGTAGTGGTTCGGCCGGCTCCTGTCCTTGAGGACGAGGCGGCGGGTGGGGCCGTCGGCTCGGCCCGTGAAGCGTTGTTCCCCTTCCTCGGCCAGTGCCCGCATCTCGTCGATGCGGTCGGTCTCGAAATCGATGATCTGGACGAACCGCTGCGGTGCGCTCATGGTGCCTCCACCCGGATCCGGCGCCCCCCTTGGAAACGCCCAGCTCCCAAGGAAGCACCGGGAGCGGTGGTCGGCAATTCGCCGCGCACCGCTCCCGGGGGTGGTTGTTCCTACGTCGTACGTGGTCAGGCGCCGATGCTGTCCTTCGGAGCGCCTTCGCTCGCTGTCTGCGCCGCCCCGGCCGCCGCCTGCTTCTTCGAGGCGCGCAGGCTGGTGATCGTGGTGACGATCAGGACGGAGCAGATGACGCCGAGCGAGACCGGGATGCTGATCTCGGGGACGTGGACCCCGGACTCGTGCAGTGCGTGCAGCACCAGCTTCACGCCGATGAAGCCCAGGATGACCGACAGGCCGTAGCTGAGGTGGACCAGCTTCTTCAGCAGACCGCCGATGAGGAAGTACAGCTGTCGAAGGCCCATCAGCGCGAACGCGTTGGCGGTGAACACGATGTACGGGTCCTGCGTCAGGCCGAAGATCGCCGGGATCGAGTCGAGCGCGAAGAGCACGTCGGTCGTACCGATGGCGAGCATCACGACCAGCATCGGGGTCATGACCCGCTTGCCGTTCTCCTGGATCCACAGCTTGGTGCCGTGGTAGCGGTCGGCGACGCCGAACCGGCGCTCGGCGGCCTTGAGCAGCTTGTTCTCCTCGAACTCCTCGTCCTCCTCGTCGGTCCGGGCTTCCTGGATGAGCTTCCAGGCGGTCCAGATGAGGAAGGCGCCGAAGATGTAGAACACCCACGCGAAGCTGGCGAGGATGGCCGCGCCCGCCGCGATGAAGATCGCCCGCAGTACCAGGGCTATGAGGACGCCGACGAGCAGGACCCGCTGCTGGTACTGCGACGGGACCGCGAACTTCGCCATGATCAGGACGAAGACGAAGAGGTTGTCGACGCTCAGCGACTTCTCGGTGATGAAGCCCGCGAAGAACTCGCCGGAGGGCTCACCGCCGCCGAAGATCAGCAGACCGAGCCCGAAGAGCCCGGCCAGGGCGATCCAGACGACCGTCCAGATCCCCGCTTCCTTGATCGACACGTCGTGCGGCTTGCGGCCGATGAAGAAGTCGACCGCGATGAGGGCCGCCAGGCCCACGATGGTCAGGACCCACAGGGTCAGGGAAACATCCACTGCGCCTCCGGCAGTACGTAACGGCAGGTAATCAGCGTCGTCGCGCTGCCGGAGGTCTCTTCCACCCAGGATGGGCCGACGCCCCGGGATCAGGCCTGATCCGTATTGACGGGTACGCCGCAGCAGGGAGTACTCCCCTCCGTGAGGAAAACAGTACCCCAACCACCAAGAAAAGGTAAAGCGATTGGCAAAAGAAATACCAAGTCCCCAGGTGGGGGCTCTTTACGAGTACTTGGTGCGAGCCGTGGCCACCTGGGCGAGAACCTGCTGGAGCACCTGGCTGCTCGGCGGCACGAGGGCCGGTTCATACGTCCAGGCATGCCCCACCCAGGGGTCGGCGAGGTGGTCGTCGGGCACCGGCGTCAGCCGCAGCAGCCCACGCCACAGCGGGTCCAGCAACGGACCGTAACCGTCGGCGTCCTCCCGGTCGGCGACCATCATCAGGTGGACGCCGACGGCGGGACCCTCGTCCGCGAGGTAGCGCAGCTGGTTCACGGCACGGTCGTCGAAGCCGTGCGGGAAGTCGTTGACGACCAGGAGCTGCTGGGCGGTGTCGAAGCCGGGCGGGAGCGAGTCGGCCGCACCGGCGCGCACCGCCATCTGCACCAGGTCGACGCGCTCGGTGAGCCGGCCCAGGACCGCCGCGACACCTGCCGCGCCCGCCGCGGGCGGCTCCGCGAGCACCCCGCTCTGCACCAGCGGCGCCAGTTCCCGGGAGCCCGAACCAGCCGGGTCGATGACATGCACACTGAACTCGCCCGCGGGATGCACCGCCAGCAGCCGGGCGGTGTGCGCCACGGCCGACTCCATGGCGAGGCGCCGCAGTTCGTGGGAGTCGGCGAACGCCCCGTCGGACGAGGCCGACGCCCCGCTGTCGATCCACAGGCCGCGCTCCAGCGGGAGCCGCACCAGCATCGGAATGCGCAGCGGGTCGCTCTCGGGCAGCTGGAGGTCGCCCAGTCGCAGCGCCATGGGCATCTCCATGGGCACGCGGTAGGCCTGCCAGACGGGGTTGTCCCAGCGCGCGTACGCGGCGGGCAGCGCCGGTTCTACGACGTCGGCCTCGGCGCCGAGCTGGACGAGATCCCGGTCCAGGGCTTCCCGGGCCTGGTCGACGAGCTGGGCGTACCTGGCCTGCGCCGCCTCGCGGGCGGCGTCGCCCTGGCCGCCGATCCTGCTGCGCGGGTCGGACAGGACCTGGTCGAGCTCCTTCTCCATCCGCGCGTCGGCGAAGTCGACGGCGCTGCGGTACGCGGCCATGGCGCGGGCCAGGTCCTCGAACATGCCCCAGACCTGGTTGTAGAGCCGCTCCTCCATGGACCAGCCGGTCGCGTCACCCGCGACGGGCCGGGCGGCCTGCCCGGGCTGGGCCGGGGGCGCGGTGGGTGGAGGCGGGGGCGGCGCCGCGTTCTGCCGGCGCGGGTGGCTGTAGTTGATCGGACCGCCGCCGGCCGGGGCCGCCGACGGCGTCGGCTGGGTGGTGGCCGCGGGGTCCGTCGGCGTGGCCCCCGCCGGGTAGCCCGGGCCCGAGGAGCCCGGCGGGCCCTGCGGGCCCTGCGGGCCCTGCGGGTCCTGCGGGCCCTGCGGGTCCTGCGGGCCCTGCGGGTCCTGCGCCGGACCGTACGGTCCGGTCGCGCCCTGCGTGCCCTGCGGGCCGTACGGCGAGCCACTCTGGTCCGGGCCGAGCGCGGAGGCGGCGGCCTGCCGGGAGCGGTCGCCGTCGGCCGTACGCGGCGGGGCCGACACCGAGCGGGCCAGGCCCTGGGCGACGGCGTCGTTGATACCGGCCGCGAGCCGGTGCGCCTGCGGCAGGCCCTGGTCGGTGAGGAGTTCTGCGAGGCCGCCCGCGTAGCCCTGGCCGACGGCGCGCACCTTCCAGGCGCCCTGCCGCCGGTACAGCTCCAGGGCGACGACCGCCGACTCCGCGTCCAGGCCGGTGAGGGTGAAGGTGGCGACCTCGGCGCCGTCGAGGCCGGTGACCGCGACGAAGGGGGCCGCGACGGAGCCGAAGCTGATCGGACCCCCTACGCCCGTCGGCAGCGCGAGCAGGACGGCGACCCGGTGCACGGCCGCCGGCATGGCGTCCAGATCCACCGCGAGGCGGTGGTCGGCGGCCGCCTGCCGGGAGACCTCCAGGCCGGGCAGCGTGGGTACGCCCGGATGGGCCACCCATTCGACGCCGTGAACCCTGCCGTTCTCGTCGCCGAGCGTGGCAGCCGCCACGACCGGCCGGCCGGCCGAGATCCGGATCTCGAGCCGGACCTGGGAGAGCGGGTGGTTCTGCCCCCGCACCAGCTCGGCCGTCATCGCCTGTCGTCCCCCTGCGTCGCGTGTGGTGTTGTCGTGTGCCGCTCGCCCAGGCTTCCTACAGCGCCGGCAGGATCGCGGGCATCAGGTCCTGGAAGGTGCGGCCGTTGGCCGGCGTGCCCAGGGCCGTCATGTTCCAGCCACCGCCCACGCGGTGCACCTTCGCCATGATCTGGGCGGTGTAGGCGCCGCCGCCGGCGAGCGTGTAGCGCGCCAGTTCCTGGCCGTTGGTCTCGTCGACCAGACGGCAGAAGGCGTTCTGCACTTCCTGGAACGTCTGCCCGGTGAAGGAGTTGACGGTGAAGATGATCTGGTCGATGTGGACCGGCACGCGCGCGAGGTCGACGAGGATCGCCTCGTCGTCGCCGCCCTGGCCGACACCGCCGACCAGGTTGTCACCGGTGTGACGGACGGAGCCGTCGTCGCTCACCAGGTGACGGAAGAAGACGACGTCGACCGGCTGCTTGTCCGCGAACAGAACCGCGGATGCATCGAGGTCGATCTCCCTGGTCCGGGAGCCGAACAGGCCGCGACGCGGGGCCGCCTGCCAGCCGAGACCCATGCGCACCGCGGTCAGGCTGCCCCCGTCGTTCTTCTGCAGACTGATGGCCTGACCCTTGGTCATGTTGACGGTCACGCGCTGATTCCCCTCTCGGACTGTCCCCTGTTGCCGCGGACCCCGCGGTTGTCGGAAACCCTACGCAAAGGCACTGACAGTGCCGTACCCAGGTCCGCACTTTGTGTCGGTCTTGCAACACAGCGCGTTGGCGGCCCGGGCACAGCTGCCGCACGGGGCCGTCAGGCCAGACCCGCCTCCCTCATCTGGCGCAGTTCCTTCTTCATCTCGGAGACCTCGTCGCGGATCCGGGCGGCGACCTCGAACTGGAGGTCCGCGGCAGCGGCCCGCATCCGTTCCGTCATCTCCTCGATCTGCTCGGCGAGTTCGGCCGCGGGACGGTCGGTCGGCGCCGTCGCCTTGGCCTTGCCCTTGGCCGCCTTGGCCTTGGCGCCCTTGGCCGACTTGTCACCGAGGGACGGCACCGGAGCCTTGGTGCCCCGGCCGTCCTTCTTCGCGCGGTAGCCGGAGCCGAGCAGCTGCTCGGTGTCGACCTCCTCGCGGGAGATCTGGGCGACGATGTCGTTGATCTTCTTGCGGAGCGGCTGCGGGTCGATGCCGTTCGCCGTGTTGTAGGCGACCTGCTTCTCCCGACGGCGGTTGGTCTCCTCGATGGCCCGCTCCATACCCGGAGTGATCTTGTCGGCGTACATGTGGACCTGACCGGAGACGTTGCGCGCCGCGCGGCCGATGGTCTGGATCAGCGAGGTGCCGGAGCGCAGGAAGCCCTCCTTGTCGGCGTCGAGGATCGCCACCAGCGACACCTCGGGCAGGTCGAGGCCCTCCCGCAGCAGGTTGATGCCGACCAGCACGTCGAACTCGCCGGCGCGCAGCTCGCGCAGCAGCTCGATACGGCGCAGCGTGTCGACGTCGCTGTGCAGGTAGCGCACCTGGATGCCGAGTTCCAGGAAGTAGTCGGTGAGGTCCTCGGCCATCTTCTTGGTGAGCGTGGTGACCAGGACACGCTCGTCCTTCTCGACGCGCCCCCGGATCTCGTGCACCAGGTCGTCGATCTGACCCTCGGTGGGCTTGACGACGACCTCCGGGTCGATGAGGCCGGTGGGGCGGATGATCTGCTCCACGACGCCGTCCCCGCGCGAGAGCTCGTACTTGCCGGGCGTCGCCGACAGATAGACGGTCTGCCCGATGCGCTCCTGGAACTCCTCCCACTTCAGGGGACGGTTGTCGAGCGCGGAGGGCAGCCGGAAGCCGTGGTCGACGAGGGTGCGCTTACGGGAGGCGTCGCCCTCGTACATGGCGCCGATCTGCGGCACGGTCACATGGGACTCGTCGATGACGAGCAGGAAGTCGTCCGGGAAGTAGTCGAGCAGGGTGTTCGGCGGGGAGCCGGGCGAACGGCCGTCGAAGTGCATCGAGTAGTTCTCCACGCCGGAGCAGGAGCCGATCTGGCGGAGCATCTCCAGGTCGTAGGTGGTGCGCATGCGCAGCCGCTGGGCCTCCAGGAGCTTGCCCTGCTTCTCCAGCTCGGCCAGGCGCTCGCCGAGCTCCTTCTCGATGTCGTTGGCGGCCCGCTCCAGGCGCTCGGGGCCCGCGACGTAGTGGGAGGCCGGGAAGACGTACAGCTGCTGGTCGTCGCTGATGATCTCGCCGGTGAGCGGGTGCAGCGTGGACAGGGCCTCGATCTCGTCGCCGAACATCTCGATGCGGACGGCGAGCTCCTCGTAGACCGGGAAGATCTCGATGGTGTCGCCGCGCACCCGGAAGGTGCCACGGGTGAAGGCCAGGTCGTTGCGCGTGTACTGGATGTCGACGAAGCGACGCAGCAGCTCGTCCCGGTCGAGTTCGTCGCCGACCCGGAGAGGGACCATCCGGTCCACGTACTCCTGCGGCGTACCGAGGCCGTAGATGCAGGAGACCGAGGCGACCACGACGACGTCACGACGGGTGAGCAGCGAGTTGGTCGCGGAGTGGCGCAGGCGCTCGACCTCCTCGTTGATCGAGGAGTCCTTCTCGATGTAGGTGTCCGACTGCGGGACGTACGCCTCGGGCTGGTAGTAGTCGTAGTACGAGACGAAGTATTCGACCGCGTTGTTCGGCAGCAGTTCGCGGAACTCGTTCGCCAGCTGGGCGGCCAGGGTCTTGTTCGGCGCCATCACCAGGGTGGGGCGCTGGAGCTTCTCGATCATCCACGCGGTGGTCGCGGACTTTCCGGTGCCGGTCGCGCCGAGCAGGACGACGTCCTTCTCACCTGCTTCGATGCGCTTGGCCAGCTCGGCGATGGCCGTCGGCTGGTCGCCGCTGGGCTGGTAGGGGCTGACGACCTCGAAAGGCGCCACCGTGCGTTCGATGTGGGAAACGGGCCGCATGTCATCCACCGTACGACCCCCCACTGACAACGGGGTCCGATCAGGTGTTTCGCGGGGGCGAGCGCCGAGGTCGCGCGGGCGGGGCCTCAGCGGTTCTGCGGGGTCCGGGACTCGCGGTGCGCCACCTTGCGGCGGCCGCGGAACTGGGGCCGGCGCGACGGGTACGAGGTCGGCGGATGCGCCGGGACGCCGGGTTTGTGCTCGGCGCGGGTCCAGTCGGGCTTGCCCACGACCATCAGCGGGTCGAACATCACGACGACGCCCGCGAGACAGAGGAAGGCCAGAGGGCCGATCAGCATCGGCGCGAGAAGGGCGGCGGCCGAGTCGCCCGTGGCCGGGGCCTCGGTGGTGTGCAGATGGACGCTCAGGGCGGCCATGCCGGTGTAGTGCATGCCGGTGACGGCCAGGCCCATGACGAGGCTGGCGCCCACGCTCCACAGGAAGCCCCTGACCTGCCCCGCGGCCCACAGGGCGGCGGTGGCGGCGGCCATGGCTATGGCGACGGAGGCGGCCACGGTGAGCGTGTTGTACTCGAAGGTGCCGTTGAAATGCATCCCGGCCATGCCCAGGTAGTGCATCGACGCGATGCCCAGGCCGGTGATGGTGCCCCCCGTGAACAGCGCGGTTCCCGTCGCGCCCCGGTAGCCGACGATGAAGATCCCGACGCCCACCATGAGCACGGCGACGCCCAGACTGGCGTAGGTCATCGGTTTGTCGTAGTGGATCGGGGCGCCTTCGACCGTGAAGCCGATCATCGCGATGAAGTGCATGGTCCAGATGCCCGAGCCGATCGCCGCCGAGCCGAGGGCGAGCCAGCCGGGGCGCCAGGAGTGGGCGACGAGCAGGGCTCTGGTGGTGCAGCGCAGACCGAGGGCGCCACCGAGGCAGGCCATGAGGAAGGCCACCAGCGGTGTGACGAGTCCGTAGCTGAAACCGTCGACCGAGCCTTGCATGCGCGGTTGCCCTTCGCCCTGTTGCTGGATTTCCCTGAACGCCCCTCTCAGGACCGCTGAGTGCGGTCAAGGCTGAGAGAGAGTATGACTGCCACCGGAATGGTCGAACGATTTTCCGGCAAAGAAACACGCCCTTGCCCCACATGTGCGGCACCAGTGAGCGGCCTCGGGCGTCTCCTTTCATTCTGTGGCCATCCTGCACTCCCTCGCACACGCACCTCGCCGGGCGTCGGCTGGGTGGAGAACGACGTCCAGCGCACCAAGGACGGCAAGCTCGTGGTGATCCACGACGACAGTGTCCGCCGTACGCCCGACGCCGAGGAGGCGTTTCCCGGCCGTGCTCCCCGGAAGGTGAAGGACCCGGCGGCATCTCGCCAACGGCCTGCTCGGCAGGCCCGTGGAGGTCTTCGCCTGGACCGTCGACGTCGGGGCGTTGTCAGTGGCAGGCCGTACGGTGGGCGCATGGACAGCCATGGGCAGTACGAGCAGCAGGTGGTGTGGACCGTCGTCGGCACCGACATCGGTCCGTTGTTGCTGGCCGCGACCCGCGAGGGTCTGCTCAACGTCGTGTTCCACGCCACCGACGCGGTGCGCGACAAGGCCCTCGACCGGCTGGCGGGCCGACTGGGCACGGAACCGGTCGAGGCGCCCGACTCCCCGCTGCTGGCCGAGGCGATACGACAGGTCGAGGCCTACTTCGCGGGTGACCGGCGTGACTTCGAGCTGTCGTTGGACTGGTCCCTGATCTCGGGTTTCAACCGGCAGGTGCTGCGCGAACTCGCCTCCGGCGTCCCGTACGGGGCAGTCGTCGGCTACGGAGATCTGGCCAAGCGGGTGGGGCAGCCGGGGGCCGCACAGGCGGTGGGGGTGGCGATGGGCTCCAACCCCCTGCCGGTCGTGGTGCCCTGCCACCGGGTCGTGGAGAGCGACGGCGGCATCGGCGGGTTCGGCGGCGGTCTGGAGACCAAGCGGAAACTGCTCGCTCTGGAAGGGGTCCTGCCCGAACCGCTGTTCTGAGGGGCGTGGCGTGGCGGCTCTGCGCGCCTGGCTCAACGCCGCCGCGGCCGGTCTGCTCCTCCCGCTCACCGCGCTGCTGCTGTTCACCCGGAGCCGGAAGCAGTCCCGACGGGTGTACCTCAGTCGTAGTGCCGTGCCTCGATGACGTTGCCGTCCGGGTCGCGGAAGTAGAAGCTGCGCGTGGCCTCGCCGCGGGCGCCGAAGGAGCCGTGCGAGACGTCCGAGACGGGGACGGCGCGCTCCTCCAGGCGGGCTCGGAGGGCGTCGAAGTCACCCTGGGGCAGGGCCAGGCAGACGTGGTTCACAGGGTGTCCCGCGCTGCCGGCGGCGCCGGGGAGCATCTTCATGCGCTCCGCCATCGACACGGGCATGAGGTCGAGGAGAGCCTCCTCGTTGACGCGTACGGAGGGAAACGGTTCCTTGCCGGCGGCGAACTCGGGGAGCCGGACGGGCTCCAGGCCGACGGCCTTCTGGTAGAAGTCGGCGGCGGCGATCGGGTCACGCACCCACAGGACGACGTGGTCGAGACGTGTCGTGTTGTCCGTCATGCCTCCCAGGCTGGTGTCCTCCCCCACAGGCCGCAAGGGTTTGACCGGACGTGCCGCCCGCCAGAGATGAGGGGAGAGTCGACGGACAGGAGGCGGGCGCGTGGTGCTGGTGGTGTCGGAAGAGGTGCGGGACGCGGTCGACGCGCGTCGACCCGTGGTGGCCCTGGAGTCCACGATCATCTCGCACGGGCTGCCCCGCCCGCGCAACCTGCAGGTGGCGCTGGAGCTGGAGGCGGTCGTACGCGCGCAGGGCGCCGTGCCGGCGACGATCGCCGTGTTGGACGGGCGGCCCCACGTGGGCCTGGACAAGGAGCAGCTGGAGCGGGTCGCCAACGAGGACGGGTTCCGCAAGCTGGGCCATCGCGACCTGCCGCTCGCGGTGGCTTCGGGGGCGAGCGGGGCGACCACGGTGTCGGCGACGGCGCTCCTGGCGACGCTGGCGGGCGTGCGGGTGTTCGCGACGGGCGGGCTCGGCGGGGTGCACCGGGAGTGGACGGTCACCCAGGACGAGTCGGCGGACCTGGGGCTGCTGGCGAGCACACGGATCACGGTGGTGTGCGCGGGGGTGAAGTCGATCCTGGACGTGCCGGCGACCCTGCAGCGGCTGGAGACGCTGGGCGTCGCCGTCGCCGGGTACGGCACCGACCGCTTCCCGGGGTTCTACCTGTCGGACTCGGGCCAACCCGTGGACTGGACGCTGGAGACCCCGCAGCAGGTGGCCGAGGTGATGCGGGCTCAGGACGCGCTCGGGGCACCGCAGTCGGCGCTGATCATCGCCAACCCGGTTCCCGAGGAGGAACAGCTGGATCCCGAGCTGCACGCGCGTGTGCTCGCCGACGCGCTGCACGCGTGCGAGGAGGCGGGCGTCACCGGCCAGGGCGTCACTCCGTTCCTGCTCGACTACCTGGTCCGGCACACCGACGGGGCGTCTCTGAGCGCCAATCTGGCGGCGGTGCGCGGCAACGTGCGGCTGGCGGCGCGGATCGCGGCGGCGTGGGCCGAGGCGTGACCGGACGACCGGACGGCGCGGACCACAGCCCCGGCCGCGGCCGCGGTGGCCCGGTTCGGGTGCCGGAGCGTGGGGCGCTGCTGGTCGTCGGGGACGTCGTGACGGACGTCGTCGCCCGGCATCGGGGACCGCTGGCCTCGGGAACCGACACGGCCTCCGTGATCCGGACCCTGCCCGGCGGCGCGGGCGCCAACGTGGCGTGCTGGGCGGCGCACTCAGGGTGTGCGGACGTACGGCTCCTCGGCCGGGTGGGCGCGGAGTCGGCGGCCTGGCACGAACGGGAGCTGACCGCCTGTGGGGTACGGCCCCGGCTCGTCGTCGACCCGCAGGCGTCCACGGGGACGGTGATCTGCCTGGTCGACACGGGCGCGGCGGCTGAGCGGACGTTCCTCACCGACAGGGGCGCGGCCCTCCGGCTCGGCCCCGACGACTGGTCGGAAGCCCTCCTGGACGGGGTCGGCCGACTGCACCTGTCGGGATACCTGCTGTTCTCGGAGTCCGGGCGCGCCCTGGTGCGTACGGCGGTGGCGTCGGCACGCGCGCGTGGGGTACCGGTGAGCCTCGATCCGGCATCGGCGGGCTTCCTGGTGGAACTGGGCGTCGGCCGCTTCCTGTCCCTCGTCGAGGGCGTGGACGTGCTGCTGCCCAGCCGTGACGAGGCCCGTCTGCTCACCGGGCTGCTCGATGCGGCGGCCGCGGCGGCCGAGCTGAGCCGTCATGTCCCGCTGGTGGTGTCCAAGCAGGGGGCGGACGGTGCGCTGCTGGCCAGGAACGGCGCTGTGCTCGCCCACGTGCCCGCCGCTCCGGCGACCCCCCGGGACACCACGGGCGCCGGCGACGCCTTCACGGGAGCGTTCCTCGCCACGCTGTTGGCCGGCGCCGACGCCGAGGCCGCGGCGGCAGAGGGCTGTCGAGCGGGGGCCCGGGCTGTGCAAGAAGTAGGCGGCAGACCACCCGCCCCGCACGACGGAACGACGCCGCCGACAGCCCGGGCCCACACCGGCTGAGACCACCTGACGCGGCAGTCCCGACCCGCAGACCCGACGCGCCCGAGGGGCAGAAGCTCGGCACGGGTCACAGTCCGGGGTCCGACGAGGTTCCCGGCGGCAGTCGGTGACCAGGCCCGAGGGGGGCAGTGAGGGGACCGGGCGAGGTTCAACGGCAGTCCCGGGGCAGAGGCCCGAAGGGATCCCGGGACCGGAGCTCGGCGGGACGCCGGGGCGAAGTTCGCTGGGGTGCGGTGCTGGGGTGCTGGGGTGCTGGGGTGCTGGGGGTAGCGGGGCAAGGATTGCCGGGGGCCGGGTCGGAGGTCGGTGGGGGGCGGGGTGGCGTTCGGCCGGGTTCGAGGGGGGGCGGGGGGTGCTAGGCCTTTCGGCCCCATGCGGAGATCATCGGGGCCGTGGCCAGGTCCATGCCCCCGGCGGCGACGTTCGCCAGGTGGCGGTCGATGTCCTCGTCGGTCGCGAGGCCCGCCCGGACGAGTTCGTCGCGGATCTGCCGGACCGTCGCGGACTCCAGGGCGGCGCAGGCGGGCGAGGTGACGGGGAAGTAGGCGTCGGCCTCGACTCGACGCAACCCGGCCTCGCGGAGCAGACGCGGGAGCTTGCGACCGTAGGAGAGGTCGGCGCCCCGGCCGGCGAGGAGCTGGCGGAAGCCGTGCCGCAGACGGTTCGCGAGCTGCTGTGCGGGGCCGTGTTCGTCGGGGCAGAGCAGGGGCTGCAAGGCAGGGTCGGCGTCCTCGATCAGGAGCCGTCCGCCGGGGCGCAGGGCCTTGACCATCGAGCGCATCGCCCGCTCCCGGTCCGGCACATGGACCAGGACGAGCCGGGCGTGCACCAGGTCGAAGCCCTCCATCGGCGGTTCTTCGGCGCCGAGGTCGTGGACGCGTACCTCGACCGGCGGGCGGGCGGCCGACGTCAGCCGGGAGGTGTCGATGTCGGTCGCGAGGACCTTGCCCGTCGGGCCGACCTTCTTCGCCAGCCAGGACACCACGGAGGCGCCGCCGGCGCCGGCCTCCCAGCACCGCCAGCCGGCTCCGATCCCCAGCCCTTCGAGGTGGCGGAACGTCGTGGCGTCGAAGAGGGCGGCGAAGGCGTCGAAGCGTTCCCCCGCCTCGGGCTGCCGGTTGTCGAGGAGGTACCCGTCGGATCGCGTCATGCGGCGATCATCCCAGTTGTCCGGCGTGCCGGAGGTGGTCGACGCGGCCGGGATCAGGAGCGCAAAAGCCGGGAACCCGTGGCGGGAAAGGACGGCCGCAGGTCTCGTGAGCAGTCGGAAGTCCCGTTGTCCACAGGCGGGAACAAAGCGGAACCTGCCCTTTCCACAGGCTTACCCACGGCATACGCGGGCCTGGCAGACTGGCTCGCCAGGGCGCAGGAATGCGGCGCGAGGAGATCCACGCAAGGAGTCCCAGATGACCATGGCAGGGAATCTGCGGAAGGTCACCGGCCTCGGAAGGGTCGGCGGTCTGCGCAGGGTGGCGCGGTTGGCCCGGCGGCGCCCGCGGGTCGACCTGAGCCACCCCGCGCGATCCCCGCTGGGTTCCTCGGTGGTGAACTGCGTGACGTACCGGGACGGCGTCCGGGCTCCGCGCGGCGGCGATCTCGTCGACACGGTGGAGCAGGTGCGCAAGAGCCGTCACGGTTTCGTGTGGCTCGGCCTGCACGAGCCGACGAACGAGGAGTTCGCGGGCATCGCCGAGCTGTTCGACCTGCATCCGCTGGCGGTCGAGGACGCCGTCGAGGCACATCAGCGACCGAAGGTCGAGCGGTACGGCGAGACGCTGTTCGCGGTGTTCAAGACGGTCTGCTACGTCGAGCACGAGGAGCTCACGGCGACCAGCGAGGTGGTCGACACCGGCGAGATCATGGTGTTCGTCGGCCCGGACTTCGTGATCACTGTGCGACACGGACGGCATGGTTCGCTCGGCCCGCTGCGCGAGGGGCTGGAGGCCGATCCGGGGCAGCTCGGCAAGGGGCCGTCGGCGGTGCTGCACGCGATCGCCGACCACGTCGTCGACGACTACCTGAACGTCATCGACGCCGTGCAGGCGGACATCGACCAGGTCGAGACGGACGTGTTCGCGGACGACGGCGCACGGACCGACCCGGGGCGCATCTACCAGCTCAAGCGTGAACTCCTGGAGCTGAAGCGGGCGGTGGTGCCGCTGGGCCGTCCGCTCCTGGACCTCGCGGACCGGCCGGTCCGGGTGATCGATCCGGAGATACAGGCCTACTTCCGCGACGTCTCCGACCACTTGCTGCGGGCCACGGAGCAGATCGCCGCCTTCGACGAACTGCTCAACTCGATCCTGCAGGCGCATCTGGCACAGGTCACGGTGGCGCAGAACGAGGACATGCGGAAAATCACGGCCTGGGCTGCGGTGATCGCCGTGCCGACGATGGTCTGCGGGGTGTACGGCATGAACTTCGACAACATGCCGGAGCTGCGCTGGAGGTTCGGCTACCCGCTGGTCATCGGCGTGATATCCGTCGCCTGCTGGGTCCTGTACCGCGGCTTCCGGCGCAACGGCTGGCTCTGAGCGGCCGGTTCCGTCGAGGCGACCGCGAGCGCCGTCGTCAGTGCCGGGCGGGTCCGGTCCTGGCGTAGACGCTCTCGGCCCAGGCGGCGAGCTGGTCCTCGGTCAGGTGCCGGGTGAGGTCGGCCTCGCTGATCATGCCCACGAGGCGCTTGTTCTCGATGACGGGCAGTCGGCGGATCTGGTGGCCCTTCATCTCCTGGAGGACCTCGCCGACGTCGGCTCCCGCGTCGATCCAGCGCGGTGTGCCTTGGGCCATCTCCCCCGCGGTGACCCGTGCGGGGTCATGTCCCCTGGCCACGCAGCCGACCACGATGTCCCGGTCGGTGAGGATGCCGCAGAGCCGTTCGTTCTCGTCGCTGATGGGCAGCGCCCCGACGTTCAGCTCGCGCATCAGCTGGGCGGCGCGGTCGAGGGTCTCGCCGGCGGGGATCCACTGGGCGCCGCGGTGCATGATGTCTCCGGCGGTGGTCATGAGGTACCTCCCGGTGCCGGACGGCCGGCGCGGCGCGGGCGGCGCCGCTAGTCCCGGCACCCCACATTCTCGCCGCGCCACCAGGTGCCCGCACCTGGAGCTCCTCAGGCCGAGAAGCCCAGGACCCGCTGCGGGACGACGCGGATGATCAGGCGTGCCTCGTCGTCCTTCTCGGCGGGCGGGTCGATGCCGAGGTACTTGTGCGAGAGCTCGTGCGGGAGCCGCTTGTCCGGGTCCGGGAGGATCTCGGCGGCGCCACGGATCTCGACCGAGGTGTACGGGTTCGCGAGGTCGAAGACCGACAGGCTGATACGGGCGTCACGACGGAGGTTGCGCACCTTCTGGCGTCCGTCGGTGGAGGAGAAGAGGACGGTGTCGCCCTCGCGTTTGATCCAGACCACCGAGTTCTGCGGGGCCCCGTCCGGGCCGAGAGTGGCCACGGCGGCGAAGTTCCTGCCGTCGAGGAGCGCACGAACGGAGTCACTGAAGGAGACCGAAGGCACGGAGGCGTCGGAGGACTCGGCGGAGTCGGAGGCGGCGGAGGGAACGGAGGTGGCGTAGGAATCGGAGGCGGCGGAAGGTACGGCAGCGCTCGCGGAGATCGACATGACGTCAGACTACTTATATGCATGTGCATTTAAAAGCGGTTCGCCGATACGCGATTCAGCCACCCCACGCCGGATGACGAGGATCGTCCGCACGGACGAGGACGTCGGCCGTGGCGGCCGGATCGGTCTCCTGGGCATAGCGCTCGAAGGCGGGCAGCGTCCAGTGGTCGGCTTCGGCGGTACGGCGGCGCAGGGCCGCCGGGGAGAGGAGGACGTGCACGGACAGGTCGAAGGGGAACCAGTGTCGCAACAGGAGAGGACCATGCAGCAACAGGAAGCCACCGGGCGGGAGTTGGACGTAGGAACTGCGGGTCGCACGGTCGGTGACAGGGTCCCGGAGATCGGGCAGGATCCGTCCGTCGCCGTCGGGTTCGAGGGGATTGAACACCTCGCGCCACAGAGCGCCGGTGTCGAACCAGCCGTCGTAATAGGCCTCCACGTCGTGATGGCCGTACTCCAGACGCAGAGACGCGGGGCGCAGGAAGCCGTGCGTGTCCACGACGCGAGAGGGACGTCCGCGGGTGCGCAGCGCCTCGGCGACACGCTCGGCGAGATCCCCGGGGCGCGCCGCCGGGGCGCCGTCGAAGGCGACGCGTCGCCATGGACTGCCGTCCTCGGGCTTCAGATCGAGCAGCCGCTCGGCAAGGAGGTCGCCGAGCCGTTCCCAGGTGATCGCTTCGAGTCGCACACGGCCCATGATGCGTCAGCCACCAGCCTGGACGCCTCGACCTCGAGGGATCCACGGGCGGCGGGCGGCTCGACGAGGGGAGGGTTCGCGTCGTAAGGAGGACATGGGCCTTTGACCAGGTGCCGCCGCGCCCACCAGGGGGAATGAAGCCCCTATGGCAAGCGCGTCCCTCGCAACTCCCGCACCCCGCACCGGGCTTCTCGTCATCCAGCCGCTACGGCGCAAGCACTGCGCCGGGTGTCGTCGCGGGCCGCAGCCGATGCTGGTCCTGGAGGACACCGCGCCGCGCTGCCTCGACTGCGCCGATCTGGGGCATCTGGTGTTCCTGCCGCGCGGGGACACGGCGCTGACGCGCAGGTCACGGGAGGAGAGCGGGCTCTGGGCTGTGGTGGTCCGGTTCAACCGGCGCAAGGGACGGTACGAGCGCCAGGGCGTCCTCGTCGAGGAGGCGGCGCTCGCGAGGGCCGAGGAACGATGCCTGGCGGACGCCGAGGCCCGGCGCCGACGCCGGGTGCGGGACGCGCGGCGGCGGGCGGCGCAGGACGAGCAGTTCGCGGAGACGTTCGCGGCGGAGGTCCTGCGGCTGTTTCCGGGCTGCCCGGGAGACCGGGCGCGTGGGATCGCGGTGCACGCCTCGCTGCGGGGCAGTGGCCGGGTGGGGCGCAGCGCCGCCGGGCGGGCGTTGTCCCAGGGCGCGGTCGTCTCCGCGGTCGTGGCGTCCGTACGGCATCTGGACACGCCGTACGACCGGCTCCTGATGAGCGGCGTGCCCCGACACGAGGCACGCCGGCGGATCGCGAGCGAGGTGGAGAGGCGACTGCGGGAGTGGGGCGGGGAGGGTGGGGAGGGTGGGGAGGGGCCCAGATGAGCAGGCGGTTGGTGGGCAGAGGGGGATGTCGTGCCGACGGAGGAGGCCGGGACGGGCGGGCATGCCCGGCACACCTTCCGGCTGCGGGCGCCGTCGGCTTGCCGCATCGCGCTGCGAAGATCACCGACGCGTCTGTCGACGCCACGAAGAAGGCCGTGATCGAGATGGGCCGCAAGCACGGGCGGGACATCCGCCTCGTGCATTCCGCGCACACCACCATGGACCGCGCATCGTGCGGAGCGAGAGCCGAGCACGTTCCCCCACTGCCTTAAGGGCGTGGGGGACCCCCAGCCGCTGTCGGAACGCACGTACACCTGCACCGCGTGCGCAGCCGTGTCCCCCAGGGACAGGAACTCCGCACGTGTGATGCTCGTCCGGGCTGGTCTGAACCCGGCTGGCGCCGAGGGGGTGAGACGTCCTGGAGCGCTGCTCCAGGAGGCGGCCTGAGCCAGGAATCCCCTCCCCCTTCAGAGAGGGGAGCAGTCAATTGAGGTGACGAGCCGTACGGACGGGGCAAGATCTCCGCTCGACGGGTGGGAGTTGACGTTGTCATGATCGATGGGCCGTATCTGGTGCTCGCGATGCTGGGCGCCCTGGTGACGGGGCTGATGGCCGGGGTCTTCTGTGCCTTCTCGGTGCTGGTGATGCGGGGGCTCGCCGCGTTGCCGCCCGCGCAGGGCGTCGCCGCGATGAACGCGATCAACTCGTCGGCGCTGACCCCGGCGTTCATGGTCCTGTTCCTCGGCTCCGCGGCGTTGTGCGCGGTGATCGCCGTGGTGACGTTCGTGCTGTTGCCGGACGACGGAACGGTTCATCTGCTGCTGGGCAGCGGACTGTACCTGTGCGGTGTGTTCGGGGTGACCGTGATGGCGAACGTGCCCCGCAACGAGGCGCTGATGAAGCTGGAGCCGGGCGCCCCGGAGGCCGTCACGTACTGGCCGACGTATGTGCGTGAGTGGACGAGGTGGAACCACGTGCGTGCCGTCGCGTCCGCGGCCTCGGCGGTCGTGTACGTCCTGGCCCTGGTCTGACCGGAGGCTCACCGGGTAACCGGAGGAAGAAAGCGCTGTCCACCACTCTGCGCCGGTGCCCGGCGGGACGTATCGTGGCCGAAAGAGTGCCGCCCGATGACGCTCGGCCTGTCGTACGCGTACGCGAGGAAGACGCCCATGGCCGATCCCAAGGGATTCATGACCACACCCCGCCAGGACTGGCCGCGCCGGCCGGTCGAGGAGCGGGTCCGGGACTGGGACGAGGTGTACGTCCCCGGGGCGTTGCTGCCCCTGATCAGCAAGCAGGCCGACCGCTGCATGGACTGCG
The DNA here is from genome assembly GCF_044453465.1 of Streptomyces sp. NPDC051677. Taxonomy (NCBI): domain Bacteria; kingdom Bacillati; phylum Actinomycetota; class Actinomycetes; order Kitasatosporales; family Streptomycetaceae; genus Streptomyces; species Streptomyces sp. NPDC051677. The sequence goes on along the minus strand of NZ_JBITCT010000015.1, from coordinate 4,724 downwards.
GCATACCGTTCTGCCACGAGGCCTGTCCGCTCGGCAATCTGATCCCCGAGTGGAACGATCTGGTGTCGCGGGAGGACTGGCGGGCGGCGAGCGACCGGCTGCACGCGACGAACAACTTTCCCGAGTTCACGGGCCGGTTGTGTCCGGCGCCGTGCGAGGCCGGGTGCGTCCTCGCCATCAACCAGCCGGCCGTCACCATCAAGAACGTCGAGGTCGCCATCGCCGACCGGGCCTGGGCGGACGGTTTCACGCCGCCGAGGCCGCCGGACCGGCTGTCGGGGAAGACGGTGGCGGTGATCGGTTCCGGGCCCACCGGGCTGGCCGCGGCACAGCAGTTGACCCGGGCCGGGCACACGGTCGCCGTCTACGAGAAGGACGACCGGATCGGCGGACTGATGCGGTACGGCATCCCCGCGTTCAAGATGGAGAAGCACCACCTTGAGCGGCGGATCGAGCAGATGCGGGCGGAGGGCACCAAGTTCCGTACGGCGACGACGATCGGGCGGGACGTCATGGCGGCCGACCTGCGAACACGCTACGACGCCGTGGTGATCGCCACCGGGGCGACCGAGTGGCGGGAACTGCACGTTCCGGGGCGGGAGTTGACCGGCATCCAGCAGGCGATGGAGTACCTGCCGCTGGCCAACCGGGTGTGCGAGGGGGATCTGGAGGCGTCCCCGATGTCCGCTGCCGGAAAGCACGTCGTCATCGTCGGCGGGGGCGACACGGGGGCCGACTGTCTGGGCACGGCGGTGCGCGAGGGCGCCGCGTCCGTGACCCAGTTGGACATTCATGCGCAGCCCGGCGCGGATCGCGACGAGGACGTCGATCCCTGGCCGACGTATCCGAAGATCTATCGGCTCTCGGCGGCGCACGAGGAGGCGCGTGACCTGGAGTCCGCGCCGGCGGCGGACGCGGACGCGCGGCTGTTCGCGGCGTCCACGCTCCGTTTCACCGGCGACGAGACCGGGCACGTGCGGTCGCTGCACCTCGTCGAGGTCGATGCGCGGCGCAGGCCGGTGGAGGGCACCGCTCGGGCGCTCCCCGCCGACCTCGTGCTGCTCGCCCTCGGCTTCTCCGGGCCGGCCCGGGAGGACGGGCTCGTCGAGCAGCTGGGGCTGGCGCTGGAGCCGCGCGGCACGATCGCGCGGGACGGCGACTTCGCGACGAACGTCCCCGGCGTGTTCGCCGCGGGGGACGCGGCGCGCGGCCAGTCGCTGATCGTGTGGGCCATCGCGGAGGGGCGGGCGGTGGCGGCGGCCGTCGACCGTCATCTGACGGGGAGCTCCCGGCTGCCGACGCCCATCGGTCCGCACGACCGGCCGATGAACGTCTGACACCACCGCGTTGAGGGGCCCCGCCGAGGGCAGGACGGTCATCGGACCGCGCCGGGAGGCCCCGCCGACCGCCTATCCATGGAGACCCCGCTGAGGGACCGTGCCGGCGGGAATGCCGTTTCAGCGGCGCTCGTCCGTCCCTGCCGCCTTCGCCGTCGCCAGGGCCACCCGGTTCCAGGTGTTGATCGTGCAGATGAGGGCGAGCACCTGGGCGAGCTCCCGGTCGTCGAAGCGGGCGGCGGCCTCGGCGTAGACCTCGCCCGGGACGCCGTCGGCAACCCGCGTGACCGCTTCCGTGAGGGCCAGGGCCGCCTGTTCCTTCTCGGTGAAGAAGTGACGGGCCTCGCGCCAGACCGCGACCAGGTGCAGCCGGTCCTCGCTCTCGCCGGCCTTGCGGGCGTCGTTCGTGTGCATGTGGAGGCAGTACGCGCAGTGGTTGAGGTGCGAGGCGCGAATCTGGATCAGTTCGACGAGGGCGGGGTCGAGGCCCTCGCGGGCTGCGGCGTCGAAGCCGATCAGGGCGCGGAACGCCTTGGGGGCGCTCTTCCCGAAGTCGAGGCGAGTCGGGTTCGCCACCGTGTCGGTCGCGGTGTTCACCGCCGCGTTCGCGGTCGTGTTCGCGGTCGTGTTCGCCGCCGCGTTCGCGGTCGTGTTCGTCCTCGTGTTCGTCGTCGTGTTCGAGGTCGTGATCGTCGTCGTGTTCGTCGTCATGTCTCTCAACCTACGGGTCGGAAAGACCCGTTGTAGGGTGCATTCCCATGGTGAATTCGTGGGTCAATTCCGCTGAGCGGATCGGGGCCGACCTGCACCTGGAGCTGGCCGGGCCGGGCGGGCGGCGGGCGGCTGTCATCCGGGCGCTGCGCGAGGCCGTGCGCAGCGGGCGGCTCGCTCCGGGAACCCGGCTGCCGCCGTACCGTTCGCTCGCCGCCGACCTCGGCGTCGCCCGCAACACGGTGGCCGACGCGTACGCGGAACTCGTCGCCGAGGGCTGGCTGACCGCCCGGCAGGGGTCGGGCACCCGGGTCGCCGAGCGGGCCGAGCCCCATCGCCGCGCCGAGCGGGTGCCGGTCGAGGCGCCTGCACGCGCGCGTGGCCCGCAGTACGACCTGCGGCAGGGCACGCCGGACGCGTCGTCGTTCCCCCGCGCGGCCTGGCTCGCCTCCTACCGGCGGGCCCTCCAGCAGGCGCCCAACGCGGTGTTCGGGCCCGGTGACCCCGCCGGCCGCCGGGAACTGCGCGAGGCGCTGACCGAGTACCTGGCACGCGCGCGTGGCGTACGCACCGAGCCGGAGCGCATCGTGATCTGCTCGGGCTTCGGCCACGCGCTGCGCCTGCTGTTCGGCCCGTTCGGCCCCGGTAGCGGGGTACTGCGCGGCCCGCTGGCCGTGGAGGCGTACGGGCTGGACTTCCACCGGGGGCTGCTGGCCGCGGCGGGCGTGCGGACGGCTCCGCTGCCCCTGGACGCGGACGGGGCGCGTGTCGACCTTCTGGGGCGCGAGCGGGCGGTCCTCCTCACGCCCGCGCACCAGTTCCCGACGGGCGGTCCGCTGCACGCGAGCCGCCGGGCCGCGGTGATCGACTGGGCACGCGCGCGCGGCGGGGTGCTCGTCGAGGACGACTACGACGGGGAGTTCCGCTACGACCGCAAGCCCGTCGGCGCGGTCCAGGGGCTCGACCCGGAGCGGGTGATCTATGTCGGCTCGGTCAGCAAGAGCCTGTCGCCGGCGTTGCGCCTCGGGTGGATGGTGCTGCCGGAGCGGTACGTCGCCGGCGTCCTGGCCGCCAAGGGCGACCGGGAGGCCTGGGCGAGCGTCCTGGATCAGCTGGGGCTGGCCGACCTGATCGTGTCCGGGGCGTACGACCGCCACGTACGGCGTATGCGGCAGCGTTACCGCGGGCGTCGGGACCGGCTGGTCGGGGCGCTCGCCGCGCAGGCGCCGCACGTCGAGGTCACCGGGGTCGCGGCCGGGCTCCACGCGGTGCTGCAGCTGCCGCCGGGCACCGAGCGGTCCACGGTGAAGGCGGCCGCCTGGCAGGGCGTGGCCCTGGACGGCCTGGCCTCGTTCCGGCATCCGGCGACGGACATGGCGTCGTCGGACGGACTCGTCGTCGGATACGCGACCCCCTCGGAGCACGCCTACGGGGCGGCGCTGGACGCGCTGTGCCGCGTGCTGCCGCCGCCGACGGCACAACAGAGCCCCGCCTAGTCCAGGCTGCGTCCGCTCGGGCCGGTCTCAGAGTTCGCGGACCACCGCCCCGTACCCCTGGATGACGCCGTCGGCCTGCGGGTGCTCCGTGACGCCCTCCTGCGTGCTGCCGGCGTGCGCCGTTCTCGGCCAGCAGCGGGGGTCCCCCCAGGCGTTCAGCGCTGGGGGGGTGCCTCTATGTCCTTCGTCAAGGCACCTCTGTCGGGTTTGGGGTGGTTCAGGGTTGCTGGGGTTATGCGGCGAGCTCGACGCCCTTCGGTGTCCGGGATTCGTAGAAGGTGCCGTCGCGGAGCATGGCGAACAGGACGCTGATGCGTTGGCGGGCGAGGCGGAGGAGGGCCTGGGTGTGGGTTTTGCCGCGGGCGCGTTGCCTGTCGTAGTAGGTGCGGGAGGCGGGATCGGCGTTCATGCAGGCGAATGCGGAGAGGAACATGGCGCGTTTGAGCTGCCGGTTGCCGCCTCGGGGCGCGTGTTCGCCGTGGATCGATGTGCCCGACGACTTCGTGGTCGGGGCGAGTCCGGCGTAGGAGGCCAGGTGGGCGGCGGTGGGGAAGCTGGTGCCGTCGCCGACGGTGACCAGCAGGACGGCGGCGGTCCTGACGCCGACGCCGGGCATCGACGTCAGGACCTGGGAAAGAGGGTGGGCCTCCAGCAGGGTGTTGATCTGGGCTTCCATCGCCCGGCGCTGGGTGTGCACTGCGCTCAGGGAAGCGGCCAGGGAGGGGATCACGATGTCCAGGGTGCCGGTGCCCGGGACGACAACGGTCTGCTCGTCGAGCGCGTCGAAGACCTCGTCGATCAGCCGCTGGGCCATGCGCGGGGCCTTCGGGCGGATCAGCTCCACGAGTCGGCGGCGGCCGGCCTTGCGCAGGGCGGCCGGGGAGCCGTAACGCTCCAGCAGCCAGGTGACGGCCTGGTGGTCGAGGCGCGGTCCAAGGACGCGCTCGAGCGAGGGGTGGAACTGGGTGAGCAGGCCGCGTATCCGGTTGGAGGAGCGGGTGGCCTCGGCGGCGAGGTCCTGGTCAAAGCCGGTCAGCACGGTCAGCTCGGCGGTGATCTCGTCGGTCAGTTCCAGCGAGCGCAGTGTGTGCGGCATCGTCCGCGCGGCGTCCGCGATCACGGCCGCGTCCTTCGCGTCGGTCTTGGCCTCGCCGGGGTAGAGGTCGGCGATCCGGCGCAT
>NZ_JBITCT010000014.1:171628-225437 GCF_044453465.1 Streptomyces sp. NPDC051677 | reverse complement strand
ACCCCCCAGGTCATGCCTTCGACAGGGGGACACAGTCATGCCGGGCCCGGAGGCCAGCGGCCCCGTTGCAGGACCGCGAAGAACATAACGGGGAGGGGCTCAGCCTGCGAACCAGCGGACGGGCTTCGGCGCGAGGTTCTGGTAGACGTGCTTGGTCTCGCGGTACTCGGCGAGCCCGGCCGGACCCAGCTCGCGGCCCACCCCGCTCTTTCCGAAGCCGCCCCATTCCGCCTGCGGCAGGTAGGGATGGAAGTCGTTGATCCAGACGGTGCCGTGGCGCAGCCGCCCGGCGACCCGTCGCGCCCGGCCCGCGTCGGCGGTCCAGACGGCGCCCGCGAGGCCGTACTCGGTGTCGTTGGCCAGCGCGACGGCCTCGGTCTCGGTGCGGAAGGTCTCCACGGTGAGGACCGGACCGAAGACCTCCTCCCGCACGACCCGCATCTCGCGGTGGCAGTGGTCGAGGACGGTGGGCTCGTAGAAGTAGCCGGACTCCGGGCGGTGCGGGGCGGGTTCCGGGCGCTTGCCGCCGGTGCGCAGCACCGCGCCCTCGGCGAGCGCGGAGGCGACGTACGCCTCGGTCTTGGCGCGCTGCTGCTCCGAGACGAGCGGCCCGCACTCGACGCCGTCCTCGGTGCCGCGGCCGAGCCGGATCCGGCCTGCCCTGCGGGCGAGTTCGGCGACGAAGCGGTCCCTGAGGGATGCCTCGACGATGAGGCGGGAGCCCGCCGAGCAGACCTGGCCGCTGTGGATGAAGGCCGCGTTGAGGGCCTGGTCGACGGCGGTGTCGAAGGCCTCCGGGGTGGCGCAGGCGTCGGCGAAGACCACGTTGGGGTTCTTGCCGCCGAGTTCGAGGGCCACCTTCTTGACGGTCGGGGCGGCGGCCTGCGCGACTTTGGCGCCGCTGACCAGGCCGCCCGTGAAGGAGACGAGGTCGACGTCGGGATGCTCGGCGAGCCGGGCGCCGACGGTGTGCCCGGGACCGGTGACGATGCCCGCCGCCCCGGCGGGGAGTCCGGCCTCGGTGAGCAGGTCGATGAGCGCGATCGTGGTCAGCGGGGTGATCTCGCTGGGCTTGACGACGAAGGCGTTGCCCGCGGCGAGGGCCGGGGCGATCTTCCAACTCGCCTGGAGGAGCGGATAGTTCCAGGGGGTGATCAGCGCGCAGACGCCGACGGGTTCGTGGACGACGACGCTGTGGACGTCGGCCGTGCCCGCGTCCACCACCCGGCCCGGGGCCTCGGCTGCGACGAGGCCGGCGAAGTAGCGGAACGCGTCGGCGACGCAGTCGATGTCGACGCGGCCCTCTTCGAGCGTCTTGCCCGCGTCCCGGCTCTCCAGCAGGCCGAGTCGTTCGCGGTCGCGTATGAGGAGGTCGGCGACGCGGTGCAGGAGGGCGGCGCGCTCGACGGCGGGGGTGCTCGGCCAGGCGCCCGCGCCGCCGTCGAAGGCGGCACGGGCGGCCGCGACCGCCAGGTCGGTGTCCTTCTCGTCGCCCTCCGCCACCACGGCGAAGGGGCGGCCGTCCGCGGGGTCGAGGATCTCGCGGGTGGCGCCGGAGGCCGCTGCCAGCCACTCGCCGCCGATATGAATCGTCCGGTGCTCTCGCTGTGCCGGCCGTTCCGTCTGTTCCGGCTGTTCCGTCCTGTCGGCCATGATCGGTGTTGCCTTCCGTTCCTGTTCAGTCCCCCTGTGTCACCCGCGGGGCACTCTCGGGGACCGCGATCGCCTGCCCCCGCGCTCCGCTTGCATGCGCGATCCATGGCCGAAAGTGCGCCGCGTCACTGAAAATGCGGTCATAAGGGAACAGAAGGAGCGTCGATCGCGCGAGGGAACGTCGATCGCTCAGTGGGGCGGGTCCTCCCCCACCCGGCCGTCGATCGACTCGCGGATCAGGTCGGCCTGGCCCACGTGCCGGGCGTACTCCTCGATCAGGTCGACGAACACGTGCCGCAGGCTGGGCGACTCGCCGCGCGCGCTCGTGTAGGCGACGAGACTGTCGGGTCCGCCCTGCGCGAGCGCCTGCCGGACGTGGGCCCGGGAACGGGCCACGGCCGCCTCCCACAGCCCGTACAGCTGCTCGGGGGTGTCGGAGGCGGCCGACTGCCACTCCCAGTCCGGCTCGGCGTCCCAGTCGACCGTGTCCCAGGGCGCGCCGAGCGGCTTGCCCAGCAGGCGCCGGGTGAGGTACTCGTCCTCCACCAGCGCCAGGTGCTTCAGCAGCCCACCCAGGGTGATGGCCGAGGGCGCGAGCCGGGTGTTCAGTGCGGCCGCGTCCAGGCCCTCGCACTTCCAGGCCAGGATCCGGCGCTGCCGCTCCAGCGAGCCGACCAGCGTGTCGGCCTCGGAGCCGGCGACGGGCGGCTCCAGCAGTACGGACTCGTTGTTCTCACTGTCACTCATGCCCCGCAGGCTACGGTCCGGCGGTCGGGCCTGGCGCGCCGCTTTTCGACGGGGACTGGCCCGTCCTCGTCTCGTCGATCACAATGTCGGCGTGGCCCAACCGATGAGCACAGAGGCAGAGTTGGACGACGGCACGCCCGTCAGATTCGTGCTGACGTCCGCGGGCCCCGCCCCCGACGGCGGCGCCGACCTCCCCGCGGGCATGGGCAGAGCCGTCCCCGTGGCCACCGGAGGGGCCGCTGTCGCCAGCTTCGCGGCGGGGGCGCTGCGCAACGCGCTCAAGCCGCTCGGGCCGCTGCTGCAGGAGGTGCACGACGTCGTCTCGGCCGTGCCGGACCCGCCGGCCGAGCTGAGCGTCACCTTCGGGGTGCAGATCGGGCAGGACCTGAAACTCGGGATCGTGGGCGGGAGCGGTCAGGCGCATCTCACGGTGACCGCCAGCTGGAAACCGGCGCCCGGCACGGAGTGAACCATGGGCTGGTTCAAGGCCGTGGGGACGTCCGGCGACGCGGAGGCGAGATCACGCGTCGCCTCCGTGCGCCGGTCGGCGGACGGCAGGACGGCGGGCGCGGCGGTCGTGCTCGGCATCGACACGGTGCTGACCTGCGCACACGTGATCAACGACGCCTTGGGCAGAGCACTCTTCGAGACCCGGACACCGAGGCTGGACGAGGTGTTCGTCGCGCTGGACGGTCCGTTGCGGACCACGCGGTACCCCGCGCGCGTGGTGCACTGGATCGCCCCACGCAGGCGTGACGGCGGGGCGGTGCGGGACGGCGACGGCGAGTGGCTCGGCGATCTCGCGGTGCTGCGGATCGAGGCGCCGCTCGGCAGCGTCCCCGCCCCCGCGCCCCGTACGGCCATGACGCCCGGCCAGAAGGTGCGGGCCTGGCACGGCAGCGGGCACGGCGCGACCTTCGCGGATCTCGAGGTCGCCGCTCTGGACGGCCCGATCGGCTACCTCGACGGCAAGAGCACCGGCATGGCGGTCGGCCCCGGCTACAGCGGGGGGCCGCTCTGGTCGGAGGAGGACGGGGCCGTCGTAGGGCTCGTCGCCGCGCACTACATGCCACCGTGCGGTCCGGACGGAGCGCCTCTGCCGCCCGACCCGCAGCACCTGATCCGGCGCAGCTGGGGCATCCCCTGGCAGCGGGTCGAGGCGGAACTGCGCCCCCTCGGCGTCCTCGACCCGGACGGCGCCTGCGGCCCGGGAGCCCAGCGGGGCGCGCAGAGCGCGGGGGGCGGTGCAGACGTCGAGTCCGACGATCCCGCTCACGGCATGCTGGTGATGGCGCTGCGGAACGCCCTCGCGTCGCCGTACACGCTCGGCGACACCGCCCGTCAGCTCGCGCACGAGTGCGGGATCGCGCCGGGCAGCCCGGTGACGCCGCCGACGGTCGAGGAGTTCGCGGACTTCCTGGTCACCCATCCGCGCGCGCTGCCCGCCCTGGTCGAGATCCTGCGGCCCAGGGATCCGAGGTCCGCCGACCGGGTCCTGGTCGCCGGCCGGCTCACGGACGTTCCCCTGCTGCTCGCACCGCGCGAGCACCGGCGGCTGCACCAGGTCCTGCGCCGGATCGAACGGCCCGTCCTCGCGCGGTTCCCCGAGGCGGTGCGCGAGGCGACGAAGCGGGTCGCGGTACCGGCCGACGGGGACACCCTCGACGTCGTCCTGGACCGCCTGGAGACGCTGCCCGGAGACGGTCACTCCGACGACGGCGGGCCCCGGGTCCCCGCGCTGCTGCGGGTCGTCGAGTACATCGCCGCCCTGTGCCCGCAGCCCCGCAAGGCGGACCTGCGGCTGTGGTCGGACGCGGTGGCCGGACGGCTCGGCATTCCTTCGGCGGCGCTGCGCGAGCGACGCTCCGACGCCGGGGACTGGGCCCGGATGCTGCGCGGCGGGGCGCGGCGGGTGCGGGTCCTGGCCCAGGTGACGCGGGCCGGGCGGGGGCGGCACCGGATGCGCGTGTGGTGCGACGAGGGCACCGGGCCGCGGCAGATGTCGGTCGACAGTTCCGCCACGTACTCGGCGTCGGGGGCGGCACGCGAACTGCTGCGCGTCCTGGAGTCCCTCGCGCCCTCGGCGACGGACGGGGCGCGACCGCTGGTGGAGGTCCTCGTGGACCGCGCCGACCTCAATCTCCCGGTCGACGAATGGGCCGCCCAGGCGCCGGGGGAAGTCGTGCCGGGTGTGCTCGGGGTCGAGTTCCCGCTGGTGGTGCACTGCCCGGAACTGCTGCGCCGGCACGAGCGGTTCCTCCCGGACTGGCGCGAGCGGTGGCGGCAGCTCGACTCGGGCGAGACGCTGGTCGTGTCGGACCCCGCCCAGGACCCGCACCAGATCTACTACGAGCTCATGGGCCGGCTCGACACCGTCCGCGTCTCCGTCGACGTCCCGCCGGGCCCGCGCGACGCCATCGTTCAGATCTGCCTCGCCGTGGGCATACCGGTGGTGGTGTGGGACCGCGGAAACGACGCCGAGTCATCCTCCTCGTCTTCGTCTTCGTCTTCGTCTTCGTCTTCGTCTTCGGTGTCATCCTCGGCGGCCCCCGCTGCGTCTCCCTCTTCGACTCCCTCCTCGGCGCCGTCCCATGTCGTGCGGCACATGGCGGAGGTCGCCACCCGTGAACTGCCCGACGGGGTCCGTGTCTACCGGGCCAACGCCAGGGGGACGCGCGCTCCCGAGTTCCCCGGCCGCCCGGTCCTCGCCTGGGCGGACGCCGACCGCACGGTGCCCCGGCTGCACCTGACCGAACCCCAGGAGAGCGCATGACCTCCGCAGAGGACCCCGAGGCCCGCGCCGGCTGGCGCCTCTTCCGCGGCGACGGTGTCCCGCGGGCCGTCGCCCTGCCCTCGGCCCCGCCGTGGCGCCGTTTCAGCCCGACGCCGGCCGTCCGCCCCGAACTGCCCTACCTGATCGAGCCGCAGCACGCCGACGTCGTCAACGCGGCGCTGCATCTGCGCCGCCCGCTGCTGGTCACCGGACCGGCCGGCACCGGCAAGTCCTCGCTGGCCCGTGCCGTGGCGCACGAGTTGCGGCTCGGCGAACTGCTGCGCTGGTCCATCAACAGCCGGTCGTCCGTGCGCGAGGCGCTCTACCAGTACGACGCGATCGGACGGCTGCGCGAGACCACCCTCAGCCGCGACCGGGGCGAACGCGAGCCGTCCATCGGGACGTTCATCCGGCTCGGCGCGCTCGGCACCGCGCTGGTGCCCTCCGCCACCCCACGCGCCCTGCTCATCGACGAGATGGACAAGGGCGACGTCGACCTGCCCAACGACCTGCTCACCGTCTTCGAGGAGGGGTACTTCGACATCCCCGAACTGACCCGGCTCCCCGAGGACATGGTCGAGGTGGAGGTGCAGACCGCCGATCACCGGGGCACGGTGACGGTCCGTCAGGGGCGGGTCCAGTGCGCCGAGTTCCCGGTGGTCGTCATCACCAGCAACGGTGAGCGCGACTTCCCGCCCGCCTTCCTGCGCCGCTGCGTCCGACTCGACCTGCCGGTGCCCGACGAGGCACGGCTGCGGGCCATCGTCACCGCCCACCTCGGCGAGGAGGCGCTGCGCGAGGCCGACGACCTGATCGACGCGTTCCTGCGCCGCCGCGCCCCCGGCGAACTCGCCACCGACCAGCTGCTCAACGCGGTGTTCCTGCGCACCGGAGGCGTCGACCTAGACGCGGAGGGCCTCCTGGACGCCGTACTGCACCAGCTCACCGGCGCGATGTGAGACGACCGTGACGAGGCGGCCGTGGTGAGGGGGATGCGGTGAGCGGGGGCGAGAGCCGGGCCGGCGCCGGACCCGGGGGCGGATCCGGGGGCGGATCCGGGGGCGGTGGTGCGCGGCTCGCGGAGGCTCTGCGGGTGCTGCGGGCCGCCGGACACGAGCTGGACGCCGACCAGGTGCTCGACGTGCTGTGGCTGGCCAGAGCGCTGCCCGCCGGAGCGGCCACCGCCCTCAACCCGGCTGCCCCCGCCGGGCAGCCGAGGGACGCCGGACCGTCCGCGCCCGAAGCCGACGAGCCCGGTCCGAAGCCGCCGGCGCCGGACCCCGACGACCCGGACCTGCCGGACCTCACCGCCCCCTCCCTGTACGGGTCGGCCCGTTCCACGCCGCCGCCGATGCCGGACATCCGGCTGCGGCAGAGCGGCGAACCGAACCGGGCGATGCCCGTCCGGGTCCCCGAGGACAAGGCCCTCGCGGCCGAACTGGCGCTGGGCCGCGCGCTCCGGCCGCTGCGCCGCCGCCACCCCAGCCCGCACCGCCTGGAGATCGACGAGGAGCGCACCGCCGCCGAACTCGCCGAGACGCGGCTGCCCGACGTGGTGCAACGGCCCGTGCAGGAGCGGTGGCTGCATCTGGTGCTGCTCGTCGACGACGGCCTGTCGATGCTCCTGTGGCACCGCCTCGGCGCCGAACTGCGCACCCTCCTCGAACGTCTCGGCGCCTTCGCCACCAACCGCGTCCTCGGCCTCGACGCCCGCAGCGCGCGAGAGCCCCGGCTGCACGCCCGCCCCTTCCGGCACGACAGCACACCCGTCCCGCTCAGCGCCGTCAGCGACCCGTCGGGACACACCCTGGTCCTCGTCGTCAGCGACGGCATGGGCGCCTCCTGGCGCAGCGGCGCCCTGCACCGGCTGCTGTCGCAGTGGGCCTCGCGCGGACCCACCGCCGTGCTCCACACCCTCCCGCCCGACCTGTGGGAGGGCTCCGGCATCCACGCCGAGCGCTGGCAGGCCACGACTCGGCGCATCGGCGGCGCCAACACCTCCTGGGACATCACCGATCCGGTCCTCCCGGCCGACCTCGCCGCGTTCGACGGGGTGCCGGTGCCGGTGCTGGAGCCGACGGCCGCCTCCCTGCGCAACTGGGCCCACCTCCTCGCCTCCCCCGGCGCCACGGTCCCGCTGCCCCTGCTGTCCCGGCCCCGGCCCGGCGTGAGCGGCCCCGCCCCCGGTCCGGGCGACGCCCAGCACTTCCGGGACGCCGCCACCCCGGAGGCGTACCGGCTGGCGGCGCACCTGGCGGCCGTGTCGCCGCTGACCGTGCCGGTCATGCGGCTCGTGCAGACGGCCGTCCCGTGGCGGGCGCGGACCTCTCACCTCGCGGAGGTCTTCCTCGGCGGGCTGATGCGGCCGCACCCCGCGCCGGTGCCGGGGCCACTGCCGGCCAAGCACCAGGTCTTCGACTTCTCCGACCCCTCCAGGCTGGTGCTCCTGGACGCGGTTCCGCAGGCCGAACTGCTCAGGACCAGCCGCAGCATCGGGCGGCGCCTGGAGCAACTCGCCGGCCACTCGCCGGACTTCCCGGCCTGGCTCGCCCACCCGGACGGCACGGCCCATCTCCCCGGCAGCCACCGCCCGTTCACCAGCGTCGAGCGCCGGCTGCTCACCCGCTTCGGGGTGTCGTTCGAGCGCGAGGCGCAGGGGCTGGAGGCGGGGCGCGGCGCGAGCACCGAATCGCCGGACGGCTGGACGTCCCTGCTGGAGGACGACCCCCGGCGCCTCGGACCGTACCGGCTGCTGCGGCGCCGACGGCTGCGGCGGACGGTGGAGTACGACGCCGTCGACGCGCGGGCCGCCCACGCCCTGGTCCGCACCCCGCGCCCCGATCACCCGGCCGGCGACGCCCTGGCGGCCGAGGCGGAGGCGCTGCGCCGGCTGGGCGGCCAGTACGCCCCCGCGCTGCTCTCCACCGCGCTCGGGGACCGGCCACCCTGGTTTGCGGTGGCTCCGATCGGCGAAGGCCCGCAGCAGCCCGCCGCGCCCCGCCTCGCGGAGATCTTCAACGCCGCCCACACGGAGGGCCGCGCCCCCTTCGACAAGATCACCGCGCTGGTCGTCGGCTGGCACCTCGCCAGCGCGCTGGCCCTGTGCCACCTGCACGGGATCGTGCTCGCGGACCTCAACGCCGAGAACATCCACGTGCTGCGCCGGTCGGTCGTCCTCGCGGACCTCTCCGACTGCGCCGTGGACGGCGGTTACCCGGGCACGGGCCCGCCGCCGACGCCCGAGGACAACGTGCGCGCGCTGGGTGAGCTGCTCCAGATCGTCAGCAGCAAGGCCGGCTGGGAGCTGCCCGGCCAACCGGAGGGCATGCACCTGTGGCAGGGCGACACCTGGCGGGAGCTGCGGCGGCGCGTCCTGCGGTGCCTGGCCGCGGACCCGGCCGAGCGGCCCAGCGCGGCCGAGGTCGCGGACGTGCTGGCCCGGTACATCGCCCAGTCCCGCGTCACCCGCACCGTCCCGCCGGCGTCCGCGGTCAACGCCCTGCCCATGGAGCGCGTCCCGCTCGCCCCGCCGCCGGCCGGCCCGCTGTCCGGGGCCGGTGCGCCGTCGGGGCCCGGTCTGCCGGCGGGCCTGCGCCCGCCCCGCTTCGGCAGCGCCCGCCGCGAGGCGGAGGCCCGGCTGGCCCGGCTGCGGACGCCGCTGCGCCACGGCAGGCGCCTCACGGTGGTCGGCGCCTACCACTACAGCGGGCGGGCCACCACGACGATGGTGCTCGGCTCCCTGCTCGCCGCAGTCCGGGGCGAGCCCGTCCTCGCCCTGGACGGAGCGGCCCACGAGGGGGCCCTGGGCCGCTTCCTGACGAGCCGTAACCCGGCCACCGTGCGCGATCTCGCGGGGCTTTCCGCCAACCCGTCGTACGACGAGGTCCGCGCCCTGACCACCCGGCTGCCGTCCGGGCTGGAAGTGGCGGCGCACCCGTCCGGCCACGCCAACCCGAACCTGGTGCACGCCCAGGCCTACGAGCATGTGCTGGCCCGGACGGAGCCGTTCTACTCGTTCGTGCTCACCGACTGGGCCCCGCAGCGGCTCGACGACTCGGCGGACCCCGTGCTGGACCTGACCGACCGGCTGATCCTGTGCTGCGGCACCGCCGACTGGTTCCTCGCCGCGGCCCGGCAGGTCCTGGAGCGGCTGCGCGCCGCCCGCCGCTGGCGGCTGGCCGACGAGGCGATCGTCGTCGTCACCGAGGTCGACGGGCCTTCCGCGCGGCGCGTGCCGGCCGCCCTGGCGAGCCGTGTCGGGGTGAGCGTGAACCAGGTGGTCGCGGTCCCCTTCGACCGGGCGCTGAGCTCCTCGCTCTTCCAGGAAAGGGAGTTGAACGGGCTGCGGACACCGACCCTGAACGTCTTCCTGGACCTGGCGGAGCGGGTCGTACGGACCCGGACGCACTGATCCCCGGGCAGCGGCGGCAGCCCGGGGACCGGAAGCGGATACGCGAGATCAGATGAGGCCGAGGGCGCGAACCGCCTCGCGCTCCTCCGCCAGTTCCTGCACCGAGGCGTCGATACGGGCGCGGGAGAACTCGTTGACGTCCAGGCCCTGCACGATCTCGTACCGGCCGTCCTTCGTGGTGACCGGGAAGGAGGAGATCAGGCCCTCCGGGACGCCGTAGGAGCCGTCCGACGGGATGCCCATGGAGGCCCAGTCGCCGTCCGCGGTGCCGTTGACCCAGGTGTGCACGTGGTCGATGGCCGCGTTGGCGGCGGAGGCGGCCGAGGACGCGCCGCGCGCCTCGATGATGGCCGCGCCGCGCTTGGCGACGGTCGGGATGAAGTCCTCCGCCAGCCACTTCTCGTCGTTCACGACCTCGGCGGCGTTCTTGCCGGCGATCGTGGCGTGGAAGATGTCCGGGTACTGGGTGGCCGAGTGGTTGCCCCAGATGGTGAGGCGCTTGATGTCGGCGACCGTCGAGCCCGTCTTCTTCGCGAGCTGGGTCAGCGCGCGGTTGTGGTCGAGGCGGGTCATCGCGGTGAAGCGCTCGGCCGGTACGTCCGGCGCGGCGGCCTGCGCGATGAGCGCGTTGGTGTTGGCCGGGTTGCCGACGACGAGGACCTTGATGTCGTCCGCCGCGTGGTCGTTGATGGCCTTGCCCTGCGGCTTGAAGATGCCGCCGTTGGCCTCCAGGAGGTCGCCGCGCTCCATGCCCTTGGTGCGGGGGCGGGCGCCGACGAGGAGGGCGACGTTCGCGCCGTCGAAGGCGACGTTCGGGTCGTCCGTGATGTCGATGCCCTGAAGCAGCGGGAAGGCGCAGTCGTCGAGCTCCATCGCGGTGCCCTCGGCGGCCTTCAGCGCGGGGGTGATCTCCAGCAGGCGCAGCTTGACCGGCACGTCCGCGCCGAGCAGCTGGCCGGAGGCGATGCGGAAGAGCAGGGCGTAACCGATCTGGCCGGCCGCGCCGGTGACGGTGACGTTCACGGGAGTGCGGGTCATGGCGTTCTCCGTATGACAGCTGTCGGTGGGGCGTCCCTGCCCCGGGTGGGACGTACAAATGATCGATCTCTTGGTATCAAGAGATCCATCCAGCGGTCAGGCTATCGCGCATCCGGGATCCCGGACGTCCGGGGTTGTGTGGCCCGTCCCACAGAGCGGCCCGGCCGACGACGGACCGGCGGCCGCCGGTCCGGGAGAGGAGGAACCGAGCGGCCGCCGTGGTGGGGGTACCGGGTCGCGCCGGACTCCCGTGGGGGTACGGTTCGCGTGCCCCGCGCGGACGGGGCTATTCCTCTCGCCGCAGTTTTTCTCCGCGGTCTTTCTCCGCGGTCTTTGTCCACCGTCTTTCTTCGCGGTCTTTCCCCGCCGCTTCCTTCACCCGGCAGGCGGGCGCTATGGCGTGCAGCCCTGCTGCCCGGACGCCAGCACCGCGCACGCCTTCGCGTCCGCCGGGCTCTTCACCGCCACCATCGGCGTGTAGGCGATCGTGTCGCCGGCGACGGTGATGCTGCCGGTCTGCCGCACCGACCCGACGGTCACCCGCACCCCGTCCCCCTGCGCGGCCTGCGTGATCCGGCCCCAGGCCGCCTGGCAGGTCCTGCTGTAGCGGACCTCGACCTGGATCGCCCCGACCGTCGCGGTCTTCGCCGTCTCCACGAGATCGCCGCTGCACCCCATCCGCTCGGCGTCCCGGCCCGTGCAGCCGGAGCCGCTGCACAGCACCCCGGAGGGCAGGACAGGAGCCGAACTGGCCAGCGGGGAGGGCGACTTGACGTTTCCCACCGCCTGCTTCGCGTCCCCGCCGTCGGTCAGGAGGAACGCCCCCACGACGACGATCACCACCCCCACGACTCCGGCCAGGAACATCGCCGTCCGCCGCGGTCCGCCGCCCGGGGATCCGGAGCCGCCGGCGCCGCCGGGCCCGCCGGACCCGCCCTGCGACGGCGGAATCGTCGGCGACACGCCCGCCGGGCCCGCGATCCCCGGAGTCACCGCGACCCGTACATCACCCTGCTCACGCGCCTCGGCCTTCTCCCGCCCTGCGCCGCCCTCCCGCACCTCGGGCGGCGGCCCGAACTCCCCGAGCGCGGCGCGCGCCTGGGCGATCCGGACGGCCTCCATGGTCCGGTCGTGCCGCATCTCCGAGCGGCTCCAGGCCCGCTCGGCCAGCTCCCACATGGTCGTCAGATGGATGGGCGGCGTGCCGGTAACCTCGGCCAGCGCCACCACCGCGCCCTTGGGGGCGAGCAACCGGCCGTTGAGGTAACGCTCCCAGGACGTCTTGCTGTAGCCCGTGCGGTCGGCCACCGCAGCGACGCTCAGTCCCGTGCGGTCCACCACCCGCCGCAACTGCTCGGCGAACTCCCGTACCTGTGGGTCGAGTTCGTCCGGCAGGGCCTTCCACCGAGGCATCGAACCCCCTCCCTCCGCCAAGTCGCCCATCGGTCACGTTAGACCCGATGTGCAGACGATTCGGGACACATACCCGAACTGTCAACGTATCGATACGACGAGCGCACATCAGCCGAAGACGACCGCTCCCCCGACGGCCGTGAGCAGCAGCGCGAGCAGGAGCAGGACGGCGTAGAGCAGGAGGCGTCCGGCAGGGCGGGGCGCGGGCTCCGGGGCGGGTTCCTCCAGGCGCTCCCACCAGGGGACCGTCGGATCGTCCTCGTACTCCCCGGCCGGGTTCGCCGACGCCGGCCGGGGCCAGGCCTCGACCGCCAGTTCCCAGCGCACGACATGGCGCTCGGCCTCCGCGCCGGCCAGTCCCGCGACCCTGCACAGCGCGGCGACGGCCTGCCGGGGCGGCGGCTGGACGGCGTTGAGATACCGCTGCCACGAGGACTTGCTGTACGCGGTGCGCGCGCCGAGCGCGGCCAGGCTGAGGCCCGTACCGTCCTTGAGCTGCCGCAACTGTTCCACGAAGTGCCGTACCTCCGACGGCAGCCCGTCCGGCAGCGGCTGCCAGGCGCCCATTCCGCCCACCTCTCCCTCGATCCGTTGAGGGGACGACGCGGGGCGGCCGGACGGTTCCCGGGGCGCGGCCGGCCGGGACGGAACGCGTCGGCGGCCCGTCCTTCCCGGAAGAGCCGGGAGAGGGGGACGGGCCGCCGTACGTCAGTTGCTGGTGACCGTGAAGTGCAGGGTGTCCTTCAGGAACGGGATCTGCAGCCACGGGTCGGGCTGGGCCATCAGCGCCAGCAGGACGATCGCGGTGCCCAGCACCCCGTAGGTCACGATGTCGGTGAAGCGGGAGCGGACGGCGAGCATGCCGACGCCGGGCAGCAGCCAGCGCAGGACCGCGCCGGTCAGCAGGCCGACGCCGATCAGGATGGTGCCGATCCGGAACACGTCGAGCGCGGTCAGCAGCAGGCCGAGCGCGACGACGCCCAGGACGGCGATGATCGGCCACTGCCGGGCGGCCAGCGCGTCGCCGTTCGCGGCCCGGCCGGCGCCCTCGGGGCGCGCGGTGTCCCGGGTGAACTTCGGGAAACGGCGGGTGGTGCGGCGCGGCACGCCGTCCGGGCCGGGGGCGCTGACCGGGTCGCGCACCTCGATGTCGTCCCCGTCGTTCACGTCGTTGCCGTTCACGTCGTTCATGCCGTCCGTGGCGTCCATGCCGTCCTCGGCGTCCCTGTCCTCGGCCTTGCCGGAGGCGCCCTCAGGCGACACTGCGCTCCGCCGCCTCAACCACGTTGACGAGCAGCTGGGCGCGGGTCATCGGGCCGACGCCGCCCGGGTTCGGGGAGATCCAGCCGGCCACCTCGCGGACGTCCGGGTGGACGTCGCCCACGATCTTCCCCTCCGCGTTGCGGGAGACGCCGACGTCGAGGACGGCCGCGCCCGGCTTGACGTCCTCGGCCCGCACCAGGTGGGCGGAGCCCGCGGCGGCGACGATGACGTCGGCCCGCTTCAGGTGCGCCGAGAGGTCCCGGGTGCCGGTATGGCACTGGGTCACCGTCGCGTTCTCGCTGCGCCGGGTCAGCAGCAGCGGCATGGGACGGCCGATGGTGACGCCGCGGCCGACGACCACGACCTCGGCGCCCTTGATCTCGACGCCGTACCGGCGCAGCAGCGTGAGCACGCCGTTGGGGGTGCAGGGCAGCGGCGCCGGCTCGTTGAGGACCAGCCGGCCGAGGTTCATCGGGTGCAGGCCGTCGGCGTCCTTGGCCGGATCCATCAGCTCCAGGATGCGGTTCTCGTCGATGCCCTTGGGCAGCGGCAGCTGCACGATGTAACCGGTGCAGGCGGGGTCGTCGTTCAGCTCGCGGACGACCGCCTCGATCTCCTCCTGGGTGGCCGTGCCGGGCAGCTCGCGCTGGATGGAGGCGATGCCGACCTCGGCGCAGTCGCGGTGCTTGCCGGCCACGTACTTCTGGCTGCCGGGGTCGGCGCCGACGAGGATCGTGCCGAGGCCGGGCGTCACGCCCTTCTCCCTCAGCGCCGCCACTCGGGCGGTCAGATCGGACTTGATCTCGGCTGCGGTGGCCTTGCCATCGAGAATCTGGGCGGTCATGGGCCCATCCTCCCGGATGACGGCCCCCCGGTTCCAATCCGGGTGACGCCGTACGGGGTGCGGGCGGGAGGCCGGGCGCCACCCGGACCTGTGCGTTCGTGATCAATGATGTTGCACTTGCACAACACCTGGGGAATGCCGCGGAATGCGGCTGGACAACAAACCGACCATTGCAGAACGATTGCCGTCACAGTGCCGCGGGCAGTACCGGGGGGACGACCGCATCTGTAGACCTTCCTCCGAACCAGGCTGCCCGTCGTCCCCGCACTCGCATGCACACGGAGGAAGGACCGCCATGAGTTTCGGCGACCCGAACAACCCCTACGGCCCGCCGCAGGGCCCGCCCCAGGGTCCCCCGCCCGGCTATCCGCCGCAGGGCCCGCCGCCCGGCCAGCCCGGCTACGGCTACCCCACCGCTCCCCAGGGGCAGCCCGGTTACGGCTACCCGCAGGCCCCGCCGGTTCCCCAGGGGTACGGCTACGGCGTCCCGCAGGAAATGCCCGGTCTGGTCAAGACCGCCCGGGTACTGCTGTTCATCCTGGCCGGCCTGCAGCTCCTGTTCGGCGTGATCGTCGGCATCCTGGCCGGCGCCACTCAGGACGCGTCCAACGCCTTCGGCTCCGGCGACGACAGCAGCATGGCGACGGGCGTCGTCATCCTGGTCGCGCTGCTGCTGCTGGCGCTGGGCAGCCTCTCGATCTTCCTGGGCGTCAAGTTCAAGACCGGCCGCGGCGGCATCCGCGTCACCACCATCGTGTACGCGTCGCTGATGATCCTGGGCAGCCTGGGCAACATCGTGAACGGCGCGGGCGGTTCGGGCACCTTCGGGGGCGTCATCTCGCTCGCGTTCGGCGGCATCATCCTCTCCGCGATGATCAGCGGCGGGGCCTGGTTCAGCCGTCCGCGGTACTGACGACGGCAGCCGGACCAGCGCGACGGAGATCGACGCAACGGCGTCTTCTCGCCATTCCTCGCCGGGGCCGTGTCGCGTCGTGACACGGCCCCGTCCCGTCACCCACTCTGATGCCGTAAGGGCGGGTGGGGACGGGGTGACACACCGTGTACAGCATCATCGTCGTACCTCCGGTACCTCTGGTACAGCGGGAGGACGGACCCGGCGGCCGGGAACCAGGGCAGCTGCGGCTCGCCCCCGGTGAGCGGCTGACCTTCGGACGGTCGGCGCACGACAACGACCTGGAGATCCCGCACGAGGGCGTCTCCCGGCGCGCCGGCGAGATCACCGCGCAGGGCGCGTTCTGGATACTGAGCAATTTCAGCCGGGACCAGACGTACGTCGTGGACAACCCGGAGGGCGCCGGCGAGCACGTCAAGGTCGGGCCCGGACGACTGGACGCGCCCGTCCCCTTCGAGTTCGCCCGGATCGTGCTGCCCGCGGCGGGCGACCTGTTGACGTTCGAGGTGTGGGCGCCGCGCCACGACTACCTGGGCGCCGCGTCGGGCCTCACCGGCGCGACCACGGCGCCCGCCTTCTCCCTCGACCGCGGAAAGCGCTACTTCGCGGTGCTGGCCGCCCTGTGCGAGCCCCGGCTGCGGGGCGAACCGCACGCCCCGCTGCCCACCGTCGACCAGGTCGTCGCCCGGCTGCGCCCGGGCTGGCCCGCCGCCTCCCGCACCTCCGTGCAGTGGAACATCGACTACCTGGCCGTGAAGCTGCGCCTCAAGCCCGGCCCCGACACGGCGGAACCGGGCCCGCGGCTCAACGGCAAGAAGGAGTCCCTGGTGTCGCTGGCGCTCCGCTTCGACCTGGTGCGCGAGGACGACCTCGTCGTCCTGACAGCCCCCGCGCCCGCCGACCGGGCAGTGGTGCGGTGACCGAGCCGTACGCCGTCCAGGTCCCCAGGGGCTACCGGGTGGGCGGCTGGAAGGTGCGGGAGCCGATCGCGACCGGGGCGTTCGGCAGCGTGTACGCGGCCCGGCGGGACCTTGCTGACAACGATGCCCCGGGGGACGCGGCGGACGGGTCGGAGGTTCCCGAGACGGCCGCCCTCAAGTTCCTGCCCACCGGCACCCACACCCCACGCCAGCTCGCCCCTCTGCGCGAACTGGCCGAGCGTGAGGTGGAGTTGCTGAGCCGTCTCAGCAGCCCGCGCCTCATCCGCCTCTATGAGACGCTCACCGTGGACGACCCGTCCCGGCCCGAACTCGACGGCGCCACCGTGCTGGTGCTGGAGAAGGCCGAGGACTCGCTGTCGGCGCTGCTGAGACGCGACGCCGGACCCGCGGCCGGGCCGGCCCTGCTCGCCCAGGTCTGCGCGGGCCTGGCCCAGCTGCACCGCGAGGGCTGGGTGCACGGCGACCTCAAACCGGCCAACGTCCTGCTGATGAAGGACGGTTCGGCCCGGCTCGCCGACTTCAACATGGCCGCCGAACTGGAGGGCACGCACGCCTACACCCCCGCCTTCTCCACCCCCGACTACACCCCGCCCGAGCTGCTGTGGGCCGAGATCGGCGAACGCGGCCGCCGGATCCGCCCCTCCGCCGACGTGTGGGCGTTCGGCGTCCTCGCGCACCTGGTCCTCACCGGCTCCTTCCCGCTGCCCGGCGGCACGCCGACGGCCCGCCGCGACGCGGCCGTCGCCTACGCCCGCGGCACCGCCGAACTGCGCCTGTCGCCCCAACTCCCGGAGGACTGGCGGGAGATCGTCCGCGCCTGTCTGGCCCGCACGCACGCCGACCGGATCGGCGCCCAGGCCCTGCTGCGCCGGGTGGAGAAGGCCGCCGGCACGGCCCCGACCGGCGGCCGGCTCCGGCTGCTTCCCGGCCGCCCGTCCGGCCGTACGACGATCCTGGCCGTCACGTTGACGGCCGTCACCCTGGCGGCTCTCGGCTACGGCATCAGCGCCTGGACCGGCGACGGAGCCTCCGGCGACGACAAGGCGCCCGGCGGGAGCGCGTCGGTGACGCCGGCCGCGCAGTACGGCGCCGTGGACCTGCGCACCGACAAGGGCGTACCGGCCGCGTACCGGCTGCTGATCGTCGAGACGGCGCACGACTGCAGCCAACCGGCCGTCACCCCCTCCCTCATCGCCGCCATGCTGAAGGTCGAGAGCGACTTCGATCCGGACCTCTCCGACCCCGCCGCGAACGAGTACGGCATCGCCCGTTGGACCCCGAGGGTGCTGCGCTGGTGGATGAACGCCGACGGCGCCCCCGGAGAGGCCGTCCCGTCGCCCCCCTTCCCGCCGGCCGAGTCCATCCCGGCGATGGGCCGCTACCTGTGCTGGATCGCGCCGCGTCTGAAGGCCGGACTCCCCGGCGACCGGCGCGTCCTGGTCGCCAGCGCCTACCGCACCTCGTGGGACGTGGTGAACAAGGCGGGCGGCGTCCCGTCGGAGACCCGCGACTACGCGACCCAGGTCGCCCACTACCTCAAGGAGTACACGCCCCCGGGCCGCACGTGACCCTGTGAAGTCAGAGGTACCGGCAGGCATGATTTCCCGCCACCTTGGTCCTGCGTCGGTGCGGGGTTCGGCCCCCTCGGGGGAGGGCCGGACCCCGCACCGACAGCCGGAACGGCCGCAGAACGGCCACGGGGCCCACGGGGGAAGCGGGGGTAGGACCATGAAGCGGGCGTTCGCCGCGGTGTGCGCGATGGCGGCGGTCACGGCGGTGGCCGGCTGCGCCCAGGACGACGAGTCCTCCGGCGCGGCCCGGCCGCAGCCGCTGACCTGGCAGCAGGAACTCCGCGTCTCCGACGCCCAGCAGCGCCTGACCGCCCGGTGCATGAAGCGTCACGGTTTCACGTACGGGGAGGACCGCACCCTGACCCTGCGCGAGAGCATGCCGGTGCGGTTCGTGCAGGACGACGTGGCATGGGCGCGGACGTACGGCTACGGCGGCCGGATCGACGCCGCGCAGGAGCAGGTGCGGCTGCACAACCCCGTCGCCGTCTACCGGCAGGGCCTGTCCGCCGCCCGGCGGGCCGCCTTCGACAAGGCTCTCGACGGCGGCGACGACGTCCAGGTGGTCTCGGCGAAGCTCCCCGGCGGCACCCGCGAGGTCCGCAGCCGGCTCGGCGGCTGCACGGCGGAGGCGGAGAAAGCCCTCTACGGCGACCTGGGCGACTGGTTCCGCGCGTCCAAGACCGCCACCGGCCTGAACGCGCTGTACTCCGGCGACCTCATGCACGACCGGCAGCTGACCGCCGCCGTGACCGCCTGGTCCACGTGCATGAAGAAGTCCGGCCTGTCCTACGCCGACCCGCAGGCGGCCCGTGACGCGATACGGGCGAACACCGCGCGGCTGGGCCCGGCCGGCGCCGACCAGGCGTTCGCGACCGAGCGCAAGACCGCGGTCGCCGACGCGACCTGCGCCCGCGCGACCTCCCTGAAGCCGGTGGCCGCGGCCCGCGAGACCCACTACGTCGACCGGCTCCCGGACCGGTACGGCGAGGCGCTCGACACCTACCGGCGCCTCCAGCGCCAGGCGTACGACCGCGCGGTGCACATCGTGCCGCAGCGCGCCTGACGCGTCGACGCACCGACCAAGAAACGCACCACAACCGAACGAGGGGAACCGTCATGCGCAAGTTCGCTGTCACGGCGGCCGTCATCGGCCTGACCGCGCTCGGCCTGACCGTGCCCGCGACGACCGCCCAGGCGGCCGACACGGGGGTCCAGGTCACCGGCTGCAACAACAAGTGGCCGGGCCGCAACGGCCAGGTCTACGCCTGGGACGGCTACGACTGCCAGGGCACGCTGCTGGGCCACACCGCGGGCGCCGACCCCGACTGGAACGCGGCCGGCGGGGGCTTCGAGAACGCCTGGGACAAGGCGTCGTCCGTCATGAACGCCGGCTACACCGGCGGCAAGGACGTCGTCCAGTTCTGGGTCTGGCAGAACTACGAGATGACCTACACCTGCCTGTCCCCGAACGAGTACTTCGCGGACGACCTGTCCGACAACTCCTTCAACGCAGGCCATCCCATCGTGGACAACAACATCCGCTCGCACCGCTGGGTGACCGCCGGCGAGTGCGCGACCTGGCTGACCTGAGCCGCGGAGAGACGGGAGACGGGCGGTCCGGCCTGCTGCCGGACCGCCCGTCTCGCGTCGTACGCACCGACCCGTGTCGGCTCAGTGGAAGAAGTGGCGCGTCCCCGTGAAGTACATCGTCACGCCGGCCTTCTTCGCGGCCTCGACGACCAGCTCGTCGCGGACCGAACCGCCGGGCTGGACCACGGCCTTGACGCCGGCCTCGACGAGGACCTCCAGCCCGTCCGGGAACGGGAAGAAGGCGTCGGAGGCGGCGTACGAGCCCTGGGCGCGCTCGGCGCCCGCCCGCTCGACGGCCAGCTTCGCGGAGTCGACCCGGTTGACCTGCCCCATGCCGACGCCGACCGAGGCGCCGTCCTTGGCGAGGAGGATGGCGTTGGACTTCACGGCCCGGCACGCCTTCCAGGCGAAGGAGAGGTCGGCGAGCTCGGCGTCGGAGAGCGCCTCGCCGGTGGCGAGGGTCCAGTGGGCCGGGTCGTCGCCGTCGGCCTGGAGACGGTCGGCGACCTGGAGCAGCGCGCCGCCGCCGATGGGCTTGAGCTCCACGACGCCCGCGGGCCCGGCGGGCGCCTTCAGCACGCGGATGTTCTTCTTCTTGGTGAGGGCTTCGAGGGCCCCCTCCTCGTAGTCGGGCGCGACGATGACCTCGGTGAAGATCTCCGCGACCTGCTCCGCCATCTCCTTGCTGACCGGCCGGTTCACGGCGATGACGCCGCCGAAGGCCGACAGCGGGTCGCACGCGTGCGCCTTGCGGTGCGCCTCGGCCACGTCCGCGCCGACGGCGATCCCGCACGGGTTGGCGTGCTTGATGATCGCGACGGCCGGCTGGGCGTGGTCGTACGCGGCACGGTGCGCGGCGTCCGTGTCCGTGTAGTTGTTGTACGACATCTCCTTGCCGTGCAGCTGCTCGGCCTGCGCGAGACCGGCGCCGCTGCCGTCGACGTAGAGCGCGGCGGGCTGGTGCGGGTTCTCGCCGTAGCGGAGGGTGTTCTGGCGCTCCCAGGTGCCGCCGAGGAAGTCGGGGAACTGCGACTCGTCGACGGGCGCGTAGGAGGAGGCGAACCAGGAGGCGACGGCCACGTCGTAGGCGGCGGTGTGCTGGAAGGCCTCGGCGGCGAGCCGCTTGCGGGCGGCGAGGTCGAAGCCGCCGCCGCGGACGGCCGCGAGGACGTCGCCGTACCGTGCCGGGCTGGTGACCACGGCCACCGAGGGGTGGTTCTTCGCGGCGGCGCGCACCATGGACGGCCCGCCGATGTCGATCTGCTCGACGCACTCGTCGTCGGAGGCGCCCGAGGCGACGGTCTCGCGGAACGGGTACAGGTTGACGACGACCAGGTCGAACGGCGCGACGCCCAGCTCGTCGAGCTGCTGACGGTGGCTCTCCAGCCGCAGGTCGGCGAGGATGCCGGCGTGGACCTTGGGGTGCAGGGTCTTGACCCGGCCGTCCAGGCACTCGGGGAAGCCGGTGAGCTCCTCGACCTTGGTGACGGGGACGCCGGCGGCGGCGATGCGGGAGGCGGTGGACCCGGTGGAGACGAGCTCGACGCCCGCCTCGTGCAGCCCGCGCGCGAGCTCCTCCAGACCGGTCTTGTCGTAGACGCTGACGAGCGCGCGACGGATGCCCCGCTTGCTGCTCTCGGCCGTGACAGTGCTGTCGGCGGTCACTGGATAACTACCTTTCGTCCCTCAATGCGATAGCCGTTGCGGGCGAGCCGCCCCACGACCTCGACGAGCAGCCTTCGCTCGACTTCCTTGATGCGCTCGTGCAGAGCGCTCTCGTCGTCCTCGTCCCGGACCTCGACCACGCCCTGGGCGATGATCGGTCCGGTGTCGACGCCGTCGTCGACGAAGTGGACGGTGCAGCCGGTGACCCGCGCCCCGTACGCGAGGGCGTCCCGCACCCCGTGAGCCCCCGGGAAACTGGGGAGGAGAGCGGGATGGGTGTTGACGAACCGTCCCCCGAACCGCGCCAGGAACTCCTTCCCCACGATCTTCATGAACCCGGCGGAGACGACGAGGTCGGGCTCGTGGGCGGCCACGGCCTCGGCGAGAGCGGCGTCCCACTCCTCGCGGGTCCCGAAGTCCTTGACCCGGCGCACGAAGGTGGGGATCCGGGCCCGCTCGGCACGGGCGAGCCCTTCGATGCCGTCCCGGTCGGCCCCGACGGCCACGATCTCGGCGCCGTAGGCGTCGACGCCGGCGTCCGCGATGGCGTCGAGGAGAGCCTGCAGGTTCGTACCGGATCCGGAGACCAGGACGACGAGGCGCTTGGCCACGGGCTTGGCGGCCACGGTGGGGCCCTTTCTCGGGGAAGCACGTACGGGGTGGCGGGCCTGGACGTGGGCTTGTACTTTCGTACGAATGCATCGCGCCCCCGGATACGGGGAAGCCTACGAATCAGCCGACCGTCAGCAACGATACCGGCACACCGGGCGGCCCCCACGGGACGGGGGCGTGGCCGGAAGGTAGCGTCTGGGGCGAGCGGGCTCGGGAACGCGGTGGTGGTGCGGTGCGTTCCCGAAGTGACAGCTCACGCCAGACGCCGTATCTCCTAGGGGAAGACGCTCACTTGATGCCGGACCGCAGTCTGCGACTCCTCACGCTCCCCCCGCAGTCACCGCAGGGAGGGGAGCGCGGCGCCGTGCTGCTGCGGGAGCGCCCAGCCTCTCCCCCGGACGCCCCCTCGGGCGACAACAAGCCCCCCGAGGACGACAACCCCTTCGCCCCGCCGCCGGAGGGCGCCCCGGACCGCCCGTGGCAGCCCCGGCCCCCGGCGGGCGGCGGCCCCGAGGGCGGGCGGGCGCCGTGGGGCAGCCAGTGGAGCGACCAGCAGCCCGGCCGCTCCCCCGGCGGCTTCGGCGAGCGCCCCGGCGGCGGCAACAGCCCCGAGGGCGGCGGGCCGGGCACGGACCCCGGCAAGCGCTGGGACCCCACGGACCCCGCGCAGCGCCGCGCGCGCTACGCCCTGCTCTGCGGCATGTGGGCCTTCTTCTTCGCCCTCTTCGGCTGGCCGTACGTGGCCCTGCTGCTCGGCGCACTCGCCCTGAACTGGGGAATCAGCGCCCTGCGCAGCAAGCCCCGCACCCCCGACCCCGACACCCCCGAGCCCACGGGCCGCCCCCAGCGGACCGCGGCCGTCACCGGCCTGGTCACCGCTTCCCTGGCCCTGGCCCTGGTCGCCGCGAGCTTCACCGCGCAGTTCGTCTACAGCGACTACTACACCTGCACGAACGACGCCCTCACCAACGAGGCGAAGCAGGGCTGCAACGACCTCCTCCCGAAAGAACTGAAGGACATCCTGGGGGCCAACGCCTGAGCGAGGTCGCCTGGGGCGAGCCCCCAGCAGCCCGTCCGGCGCTTGAGGAGAGGCCCGTTCAGGGCCTCTCCTCTCCTGCCTCCCCTTCGTCGCCCAACTCCCGCAGCGCCGCCCAGCGTGCCTCCCGAGCCGCATCCTCGTGCCACACCGGGTCCACCGACTCGACAGCCGCGACAGGCTCGAACGGCTGGACGGGCACGGCAGGCATGGGCGGGACGGCAGGCACGGCAGGCACGGCAGGCACAGGGGGCACGGGAGTCTCAACCCGCGCGAAGTCGTACAGCTCCGACTCCGCGGCAACCGCCGCACCGGAACTCTCCCCCTGCCCCGGCCCCTTCCGCCGTCCCCAGAGCGTCCGCCCCTTCCGCCCCGTCCACCCCTTCCGCCCTTTCCACGCGCCCCACTCCCCGCGCCGACGCCACCCCCGCACCCCCACCCCCACAGGAACCCCCACCCCCACGATCCACAGCACCACCGCGCCCCCCACCTGCCACCACACCGGCCCGAACCGAGCCAACGCGCCCACCCCCAACGGCCCACCGGCCAACCCCGCCAGCCCTCCCACCAGCACCCCGCACACCACCCCCGCCAGCACGACAACCCCGACAGTCCTCCCCCGCGACCACCCGCCCCCACCCGGTCGCGCCGCCCGCGCCACGAACACCCCGACCGTCGCCCCGGCCGCCACCGGCACCAGCCCCGCCGCCCAGTTCCACCACGTCCCGCCCCCCGCCTCCGGCACCGCCGCCAGCAGCGGAAACGGCGGCAGCAACGGCGCCGGATCCGAGGCCACCGGCGACACCACATGACCGGCCCCGAGGGCGTACCCCGGCCCGAGGCCGTACGCCGCCCCCCACACCGCAGCGTTCGGCACCAGCGCCACACACGTCAACAGCACCGCGAACCGCCCCGACCACCCCTCCGTCAGCTGCAGAAACGCCTCCCGGGCAGCGCCGGCGTGCCACCCGGACGACACCGCCACCAGCAACGCCCCGCCCCCGACGAGCACCGCAGCCCCCGCCCCCGCCGCCCGCCCGGCGACCGCGACCCGCTCCCGGCCCTCCGCCCCGAGGACCAACCGTCGCACCTCGCGCGGCAACACGAGCAGCGCGCTCTCCACCGGGCCCTGCGGACGACCGCAGGCCTCCCACACCCCCGCCCCGGCGGCCATGACGGCGACCGCCGGAACGCACACCCCCGTCCACACCCACGAGGGCCGCAACGCACCGCCGGCGGCGGCGTAGCAGGCGGCGCCCGCCGCCACGGCGAGGTACCCGAGCACCACCCCCGCCCACGCCGTACGGGCGCCCACGAGCACACCGTCACCGGCGCTGCCGCCCCCGTCCACCGCGTCCCGCGCGGCGCGCCGCACCAGCCACACCGGCAGCGCGAGCAGCAGCAGCGGCGTGACGCCGACCGGCGCCGGCGCCCCGGACAGCGTGTCGACGCGCATCAGTTCCGCGCCGTGCGCGAGCAGCCACAGCGCGGCGGCGACATGCAGCGCACCCCCCGGCCCGCTGTCGGGATACGGCGAGCTGATCCACAGCACCATGACGAGCACGGCGAACGAACCGAGCCCCAGCCCGGCCGCGAGGGCGCCGCCCAGGAGACCGGCGGCGAGTCCGGGAGAGCGGTCGCGCATCCGGGCGAACAGAGGCGACGGGGACAGTCGGCGAGCGGTCGTCTGGATCACGACCGTCATGCTGCCAACGACACGCGCTTTCCCGTCGTAACAGGCGAACTCCCGTTGTGTCGCTCAATATACGTTTATGTACTTTTTCGCGCTGCCGGCATCGCTGACCAAAGCGGACAAGGTGACGAACACCCAGGAGGCAGCGCCTCGACGCCAGGTGACGGCGCGCCCGACGAAAAGCCCGGTCCGCCCCCAGCCGCTGCCGACGACGGCGTCCCCCGCCCCCCTGACCCCCGCCCCCTTGACCCCCGCTCAGGCCTTCGACGCCCTCTACGCGTTCTGCGCCCCCGCGCTCGTCCGGCAGACCTATCTGCTCTGCGGCCGTCGTGAACTCGCGCGCGAGTCCGTCGAGCGGGCCTTCCAACTTGCCTGGCAGCGCTGGCCCGAGGTCGCCGTGGACCGCGACCCGGCGGGCTGGGTACGGGCGACGGCGTACGAGTACGCGCTCTCCCCCTGGCACCGGTTCCGCCCCCGTTTCCGCCACCCGGAACCGCCCCCGCCCGACGCGTCCGACCGCGCGCTGATGGACGTCCTGCTCACCCTCCCGAGGCCGTACCGCCGCACGCTCCTCCTCTACGACGGCGTCGGCCTCGACCTCCCGGAGACCGCGGCGGAGACGGAGGCGAGCACGCCCGCCGCCGCCAACCGGCTGCTCCACGCGCGTGAGGCGATCGCGGCGCGGCTGCCCGAACTGGCGGACCCGGCCGCACTGCACCGCAGGCTCACCGAGGTGGCGTCCGCCGAACGGCTGCGCGCGGCCAAGCCGCCCACCGTCCGCGTGGGCGGCGAACGGCGGGCCCAGTTCTGGGCCAGGTCGGCGATCGCGTTCACGGTCGCGATCATCGGTGCGACCGCACTGACCCTGCGCACGGCTCCCACCCAGTACGAGGCCCCGGTACCCCCCGGCGAGCAGGTGCAGGGCGTTCCCCCGCGCGCGGCCGCGGGCCCCCTCTCGAACACCCAGCTGAACCTTCGGGCAAAGCTGCGTGCGCAAACAGCTCATGGCCCGGAGAGACTGCTCCCGGAGCCGAGGTGACAGCGACCCGGCTGCGGAAACGCCGGTGGGCCCGCCCCCCGAGGGGACGGGCCCACCAAACGTTCAGCCGGCAGACCGCTCAGCCCGCGGAGAGAATCTCCCGCGCCAGCTTCGCCGTCTCGGTCGGCGTCTTGCCGACCTTGACGCCGGCGGCCTCGAGGGCCTCCTTCTTCGCGGCGGCCGTGCCGGAGGAGCCGGAGACGATGGCGCCGGCGTGGCCCATCGTCTTGCCCTCGGGCGCGGTGAAGCCCGCGACGTAGCCGACGACCGGCTTCTTCACGTTGTCCTTGATGAAGGCCGCGGCCCGCTCCTCGGCGTCGCCGCCGATCTCACCGATCATCACGATCAGGTCGGTGTCGGGGTCGGCCTCGAACGCGGCGAGCGCGTCGATGTGCGTGGTGCCGATGACCGGGTCGCCACCGATGCCGACGGCGGAGGAGAAGCCGATGTCACGCAGCTCGTACATCATCTGGTACGTCAGCGTGCCGGACTTCGAGACCAGGCCGATGCGGCCCGGCTTGGTGATGTCGCCCGGGATGATGCCGGCGTTCGACTGGCCCGGCGTGATGAGGCCGGGGCAGTTCGGGCCGATGATCCGGGTCTTGTTGCCCTGGGACACGGCGTACGCGTAGAACGCGGCCGAGTCGTGGACGGCGATGCCCTCGGTGATGACGACGGCGAGGGGGATCTCGGCGTCGATCGCCTCGACCACGGCGGCCTTGGCGAACGCCGGCGGCACGAAGAGGACGGACACGTTCGCGCCCGTCTTCTCGATCGCCTCGGCGACCGTGCCGAAGACCGGGATCTCGGTGCCGTCGATGTCGACGGACGTGCCCGCCTTGCGCGGGTTCACGCCACCGACGATGTTCGTGCCGTCGGCCAGCATGAGCTTGGTGTGCTTCATGCCCGTGGCACCGGTCATGCCCTGGACGATGACCTTGGAGTCCTTGTTGAGGAAGATAGCCATGGCTGTCTCTCAGTTCCTCTTCCTTGTCGTGTCGGAGACGCGCAATGTCAGCGTGCAGCCGCGAGCTCGGCGGCCTTGTCGGCCGCGCCGTCCATGGTGTCCACGCGCTGGACCAGCGGGTGGTTGGCGTCGGAGAGGATCTGACGACCCAGCTCGGCGTTGTTGCCGTCCAGACGCACGACCAGCGGCTTGGTGACGTCCTCGCCGCGATCCTCCAGGAGCTTCAGCGCCTGCACGATGCCGTTGGCGACCTCGTCGCACGCGGTGATGCCGCCGAAGACGTTGACGAAGACGGACTTGACGTCCGGGTCGCCGAGGATGATCTCCAGGCCGTTCGCCATGACGGCCGCGGAGGCGCCGCCGCCGATGTCGAGGAAGTTGGCGGGCTTGACGCCACCGTGGTTCTCGCCGGCGTACGCGACGACGTCCAGGGTGCTCATGACGAGACCCGCGCCGTTGCCGATGATGCCGACCTCGCCGTCGAGCTTGACGTAGTTGAGGTTCTTGGCCTTGGCGGCGGCCTCGAGCGGGTTGGCCGACGCGTGGTCGACGAACTCCTCGTGTCCCGGCTGACGGAACTCGGCGTTCTCGTCCAGGGAGACCTTGCCGTCCAGGGCGATGACGTCGCCGGAGGCGACCTTGGCCAGCGGGTTGACCTCGACGAGGAGCGCGTCCTCTTCGATGAAGGTCTTCCACAGGGTGACCAGGACGTTCGCGACCTTGTCGGCGACCTCGGCCGGGAAGTTCGCGGCCGCGACGATCTCGCGGGCCTTCTCGGGGGTCACACCCTCGTTGGCGTCGATCGGCGTCTTGGCGACGGCCTCCGGACGGGTGGCCGCCACCTCCTCGATCTCCATGCCGCCCTCGACGGACGCGATGGAGAGGAAGGTGCGGTTGGCACGGTCGAGGAGGAAGGAGACGTAGTACTCCTCCAGGATCTCCGGGGCCGTCTCGGCGATCATCACCTTGTGGACCGTGTGGCCCTTGATGTCCATGCCGAGGATGTTGGTCGCGTGCTCGACCGCCTCGTCGGCGGTGGCGGCGAGCTTCACGCCACCGGCCTTGCCGCGGCCGCCGACCTTCACCTGGGCCTTGACGACGGACTTGCCACCGAGACGCTCGGTGGCTGCGCGGGCCGCCTCAGGCGTGTCGATGACTTCACCGGCCAGCACCGGTACATCGTGCTTGGCGAAGAGGTCCCTCGCCTGGTACTCGAACAGGTCCACGCGCTTCCGTCCCTATCAGTGATCTCGCGGTTCGTTGGATGCGTGGGCGTGCCGCGAAGGGCAACGTGACGTCCGCTAGTCACAGGGGAGGCGCACACGGTGTCCGAGCGCGCGGCATGTCCGTCTCGCAGGTTATCGCTGCTTGCAGGAGGCCCCTAAATCGAGGGTCACACCTGAGCGGTGATACCTGTCACATGATGCCGCGCTCACTGGCACCGCGTGCCGGAAGTGAGGACGCGGGGAAGGGCCTCACCGGGTTGGGGTTGGCCCGGTGAGGCCCTCTGAACAGCCCCTTAGGGGCGCAGGGCAGGTGATCCCCACCCCAATGGGGACCACCTCGCCCCGTCCGCGAGGTTTCGGCCGGACAAGCCGACGGCTTTCGGCCGTCCGGGGCCTGCCGCCTCACGAAGTCGACGACGGATCAGCCGAGACCGACCGCGTAGCCCGAGGTGACGGATTCGGCGACGCCGTGGACGCCGGTGACGGCGTGCCCGGCCAGCGGACCGCCGGTGGCCTCCACGGTCCCGGACAGGTCCTGCGCAAAGGTCCCGGCATGGCCGGCGACGCCGTACGCCAGTGCGGTACCGCTGTCGGCGACGGGCCGGACGCTCGTGTCGACCGCGCCGGTGACGGTGTCGACGACCGGCTGTACGGCCCCGACGACCCCGTGCGCGAACGGCGGGACCTCGCCGACGACTCCCCCGGCGAACGGCCGGACGTCGCCCACGACACCGGACGCCACCGCGCCCGCGTCCACGACGGCCTGCCCGGCGACCGGCGTCACGCCGTCCACGACGGTGCGCGCGACGGGCGGCAGCACGGCCCCCGCGGCGTCCCCGGTGACCTGGCCGACCAGCCCGGTGGCGTAGGGCACGGCCTGGGCGGCGACACCCGTGGCGTACGGGTGCACGTCGGCGACCGTGCCGGCGGCGACGGACGTCACGCCCTCGACCGCGCGGCCCGCGATGGGCACGACCCCGGTCACGGCCCCGTGGGCGACGGGGACCACGCCGTCCACGGCGGCGGTCGCCACCGGCGGAACGACCGCGTCCGTGACGTGCTCCTGCTCCTGCTCCAGCTCCGGGGCGAAGGCGGAGAGAGGGCCGAAGAGGTAGTCGACGGCGCTGTCGTGGTCGTGGACGTTCTGCTGGAGGTTCGGGGCCTGCGCCTTCGCACGGGCGGCCTTGGCGCCCTGGATGGCCTTGGCGGCGCCGCCTTTCACCTTGGCCACGGCCGAGGCGGCGGGCTTGGTGGCGGTGGTGGGGGTGGTGGAAGTGGTGGCGGTGACCGTGTGGGCCGTGTCGCTGACGGCGCCCTGGAGAGAGTCGGTCACGTCGGTCACGTCAGCTCCGTCGGTGGTCGGCACGTCCGGCATGGACACGGAGGCGGCGGGCAGTTCGTCGGCGCTGGCGACGGCGGACCCGAGGGCCCACGCGCCGCTGACACCGGCGGCTACGACGAGGGAACGGCGGATGTTCTTGTTCATGCGTGCGTCAGATCCTTAGGAGGGTTCCGAGACTTCGGACGGGTGGGCAGACCTGCTCCACCCCCGCGCGGCAGGTCTGGGGCGGGGGAAGACCGCCTGTCCCTAGCCGGGGAAGACCGGAATGTCCCGGAACCTGTCCCGTGTCCCGACTGCGTCGGAACGCACGGCACTGCCGGGCGCCAGCCGCAGCGGCACCCGCTGATACGGCGTGACGGCATGCGCGTCGCCGTGCCGCGACGCACCTCCGTCGAGCACCGACCCGCCGCCCAGCACGCCATTGCGGTCACCGGCGGGCCCGTGCCGCACAGGCAGGGGACCGCGGCCGGTGTGGGCGGGCGCGACGCGATGACCGACGCCGTCCGAAGAACCGCCGGTGACAGAGCCCACCGGCCCGTACGGCACCGCGCTCTCGGCCGTCGCCAGGTCACCGGCTGCGCGCCCGTCCGCCGACGGGCTCACCGCGGGATCCGGCGCGGGCGTCTGCGCGACGGGCGCCGGAAGCGTCCGCACGGGAAGCGACGGAAGCGACGGAAGCGACGGAAACCCTGGGAGAGCGGGAATGCCGGGCAGCTCGGAGAGGCCCGGCAGGTCCTGGAGGTCGGAGAGGCCGTGGAGGTCCGACACGACCGGCAGCGACGGAAGCGACGGCGACGTCGGCGACGACGAGACAGGCGCAGCCGGCGTCGCGGCCCGGCCCAACTCCTCGCTCACCGCCGCCACGACCTCACCGACGGGCTGTACGACCTCGTCGGCAACGGGAAGGGCGGTACGAGAGGAACGCGCGGGTTCCACGGCACGCGCCTCAGGAACCTCGACCGGGGCCGGGGCTGGAACCGCAGCCGTAGTCAGGCTCTGGACCCGGGTCGTCACGGCATTCGGGGTCGGCACGCCCTCCGCCGCCTGCGCCTGTTCCCCGCAGAGGAACCCGAGCGCGAACAACCCGGCCACCAGCAACGCGAGTTGCAGCACACGCCGCCCGGCCGCCGTGCGCAGGACGCGCAGAGCGGCAACGGGAAGAGCGGTGGGCCAGATCAAGAGGGAAGGTCCTCGGTGCGGCGGCAACGTGCGCTCGATCCTTGCACGCGCGTCCCGAGGTCGCGCAAGCCCCCCTCCTGTGTCAGGCGCTGTCGGTCTCAGGCGCTGTCCGGTCTCAGGCGCTGTCCGGGACGGGCGGCGGACGTTTCTCGATCGCCGCCGCCATGACCTCGGGAAACAGATCGGGTGTGCAGGCGAACGCCGGTGCGCCCAACGCCGCGAGCGCCGCCGCGTGTTCCCGGTCGTAGGCGGGCGCGCCCTCGTCGGACAGGGCGAGCAGCGCGACGAACTGCACGCCCGACGCCTTCATCGCCGCGACCCGCTTGAGCATCTCGTCGCGTATGCCTCCCTCGTACAGGTCGCTGATGAGCACCACCACCGTCTCCGCGGGCCGGGTGATCTGCGACTGGCAGTAGGCGAGCGCCCGGTTGATGTCCGTGCCGCCGCCGAGCTGGGTGCCGAACATGACGTCCACGGGGTCGTCGAGCAGGTCGGTGAGATCGGCGACCGCCGTGTCGAAGACGACGAGCCGGGTGCTGATCGACCGCATCGACGCCAGCACCGCCCCGAACACCGACGCGTACACCACCGACGCCGCCATCGACCCCGACTGGTCGATGCAGAGGATCACCTCCTTCTTCACCGACTGGGACGCCCTCCCGTACCCGACGAGCCGCTCGGGCACGACCGTCCCGTACTCGGGCAGGTAGTGCTTGAGGTTGGCGCCGATCGTGCGGTTCCAGTCGATGTCCTGGTGGCGCGGGCGGCTGACCCGCGCGCCCCGGTCCAGGGCGCCGGTGAGGGCGGCCCGGGTGCGGGTGGCGAGCCGCGCCTCCAGTTCCTCGACGACCTTGCGGACGACCGCCCGTGCCGTCGCCCTCGTGGTCTCCGGCATCGCCCTGTGGAGGGAGAGCAGCGTGCCGACGAGATGCACGTCGGCCTCCACCGCCTCCAGCATCTCCGGCTCCAGCAGCAGCGCGGACAGCCCGAGCCGGTCGATGGCGTCGCGCTGCATGACCTGCACGACGGAGGAGGGGAAGTACGTCCGGATGTCCCCGAGCCAGCGGGCCACGGACGGCGCCGACGCCCCGAGTCCCGCCGCCCGGTCCCGCCCCGTCCGCGCCGCGTCGTCCTTCCCGTAGAGCGCGGTGAGCGCTCCGTCCATCGCGGCGTCCCGCCCGGAGAGCCCGTGTTCGGTACCGTCCGCCGGGTCGCCGCCGAGCACGAGCCGCCACCGCCGCAGCCGCTCCTGCGTCGGGTCCAGCGCCTCGGTCGTCATCGGCGCACCGCCGTGCGAGGCCGTTCCCAGAGCGGCATCACCGCGACGGCAGCCGCCGGGCGACCACCGGCCTCGACCCCGTTCCTGTTGTTGCTGATGGTCCTGTTATTCCTGGTCCTGTTGTTGTTTCTGCCGGCGGCCGTCACGTGCGCGCCCTCTCGCGGTTCCCTCAGTCGGTTCTTCGTCATCCCGCCACCCCCACAAGGTCGTTGTCGACGTCCTCTTCCGCTCCGTCCAGCCCGAGGAGCAGGCGCACGACCGGCAGCACGGCGTCCGCGCGCCCGGCGTCCGGTTCGGCCGCGAAACCAGGTACCCCCGAACCGGCCGCCGACGCCTGCCCGCTCTGCCCCGGCCCGCGCCGGACCAGCTCCCCGAGCGTTCTGCGCACCCCCGGCTCGTACGCCGAGAACGTCCGCCGCAGCAGCGGCAGCACGTCCGTGAACGCCTCCGGCGGCACCGCTGTGAGCCACCCGTCGACGAGCCCGAGGAGCCGTTCGTCGTGCACGAGGAGCAGCCCGCCCCCGGAGGAGCCGCCGCCGACGAAGCCCTCGATCCAGGCGGCCGCGTCCGGCGGCGGCGTCCCCGGCGACAGAGCGAGCCCCATGAGCCACGCCGCCTCGTCCGGATCCAGCTCCCCCTCGTCCAGGAGGAGCCGCACCGCACGCCCCCGAACGGCTCCGGCCACGCTGTCCCGCCCGGACAACGCCCGCAGCACACCCCGCCAGCGCGCCCGCAGACCGCCGCCGCTCAGCTCACCGTCGCCGAGCTCCGGTGAGGCCGTCTCCGCCAGCATCCCCACCGCCCCGTGCACCGCGTCCACATGGCGCCGCATCTCGTCCGCCGCGTCCGCGTCGAGCGAGGCGCAGGCAGGGGGGAGGCCGACGAACACCCGTTCGGCGAGGCCCGCGGCCACCTCCGCGAGGGCGCGGGTGTCGGTGCCGCGTACGTCGCCGTAGCGCAGGGAGCGGACGAGGGCGGGCAGGGCCTGGGCGAGGTGGCCGACGTCCGTGTCGAGGGCCGCCCGGTCGGCCAGGACCCGCATCACCGTCGAAAGCGCGTCCGGCAGCCCGGCCAGGAGGCAGCGCTCGGCGAGCGCGGTCGCCTCGGCGAGGCCCCGCGCGCCGACGGCGTCCGCCTCCGCTTTGGCGGTGGCCGCGGCGAGCACGGTCGTGCCCCACACTCCGGCCTCGGCGACCCGCACGGACAGCTCCGGCTCCCACCGCAGCCGCCATGTCTCCCGGAACGTCCCCGTGCTGCCGCGCGAGGCGGCCGGCTCGCCCCACTCGACGCGCAGCAGCCGCAGCCGGTGCAGCAGCCTGCTGCGCTCGGCGTCGTTCTCCTTGCGCAGGTCGAGCGCCAACTCCCGCTCGGCGGCCTCCGGTTTGAGCCGCAGTCGACGCTGCACCCGGTCGAGGTCGCGCTGCAAGGGCACCGCGGGCGCGCCGGCCGGCACCTCGCCCAGCACGTCCCCGACCACCAGCCGGTCGTGCACCAGCGCCAGCGGGACGTCCGAGCCCTCGCACAGCACCGCGCGCACGGCGTCGGTCGTCTCGCTCAGGCCGGGCAGCGGCCGGACGCGCAGCGCGGCGAGCGTCTCGGCCAGCCGGACCGCCTCGATGACGTGCGCGGAGGACACGATCCGGTCCTCTTCGCGCAGCAGGAACGCCACCTTCGTGAGCCAGCGCTCGACCGGCCGGTCGGGCGCGCCGAACAGATGCGCGTACCAGCCCGGCGAGTCGATGCCCGCGCCGTACCCGCCGGCCCGGGCCAGCCTGCGGTGGGTCCACGGCACCCAGGTGAGGTCGGTCTTGACCTTGGGCAGCCCCTTGAGCAGCGCCCGGTCGGCGGCGACGGCGACGCTCCGGCGCAGCGCGGGCGCATGCCACGCCCCGCACACCACGGCCACCCCGTCCGGCCCGAACTCCCGTTGTGCCGCCCGCACCTGGACGCGCATGTACGCCTCCCGCACGAGGTCCCGGCGGCTCCCGTGCCCCCCTGCGTCGGTGTCGTGCGTCTCCCGCAGCGCCCCCATGGCCTCCTCGAGTGCGGCGAACGGCGCGAACGGATCCTTGGCCGCGGCGGTCCGATGCTCGACGACGTCCTCCCACCACCGCTCGGGATCGTCGTACCCGCCGATCTCGGCCAACACCGCCAACGGATCCCCGCGCAGTCCACGACTGCCCGGCGCCTCTCCCTCCGCCGCCTCCCACGCGAGCGTGTGCGAGGCGGGGAGGTCGATGAAGCGGGCCGGGACCTCGTGGTCCAGGGCCCAGCGGAGTGCGACCCATTCCGGGGAGAACTCGGCGAGCGGCCAGAAGGCCGACCGGCCGGGCTCGTCGACGGCGTGGGCGAGCAGTGCGACCGGGGGTCGCATGTCCTCGTCGGCGGCCAGCGGGATCAGCGCGTCGGCCTCGGGCGGCCCCTCGATGAGCACGGTCCGGGGCCGGGCGGTCTCCAGGGCCGCCCGTACCGCCCGTGCCGACCCCGGCCCGTGGTGACGCACCCCGAGGAGCAACGGCCGCACCGTGCCTGCGCGCTGGGCATCGCTGTCCACGGCGCCGGTCGTTTCCGTCCCCTTCACCTGCGGGGCCACTTCGTGTCGTCGTCCACGGCCACCCTCCCCACTCCTCGGTACCGGTCCCAGGCAGGGACCCGGCTCTTCTCGTTGTCGTTGCCGCCGTTCACGCGCTCACCTCCCGGCACGCGCGGTAGAAGTCCGTCCAGCCGGCGCGTTCGCGCACGACGGCTTCCAGGTACTCCTGCCAGACGACCCGGTCGGCGGCCGGGTCGCGGACGACCGCGCCGAGGATGCCCGCGGCGACGTCCCCCGGCCGCAGCACGCCGTCCCCGAAGTGGGCGGCCAGTGCGAGGCCCCCGGTGACGACGGAGATGGCCTCGGCGGTGGACAGCGTGCCGCTCGGCGATTTCACCTTCGTGCGGCCGTCGGCGATGACGCCGTCGCGCAGTTCGCGGAAGACGGTCACCACGCGGCGGATCTCGTCGATGCCGTCGGGCACGGCCGGCAGGTCGAGGGAGCGGCCGAGCTGGTCGACGCGCCGCGTGACGATGTCGACCTCGGCCTCGACGCTCTCCGGCAGCGGCAGCACCACCGTGTTGAAGCGCCGACGCAGGGCGCTGGACAGCTCGTTGACCCCACGGTCGCGGTCGTTGGCCGTGGCGATGAGGTTGAACCCGCGGACCGCCTGGACCTCCTGCCCCAGCTCCGGTATCGGCAGCGTCTTCTCGGAGAGAATGGTGATCAGCGTGTCCTGGACGTCGGCCGGGATCCGGGTCAGCTCCTCCACCCGTACGGTCGACCCCTCCGCCATGGCCCGCATGACGGGGCTGGGCACCAGCGCGTCCCGGCTAGGCCCCTGCGCGAGCAGCTGCGCGTAGTTCCAGCCGTAGCGGATCGCCTCCTCCGGTGTGCCCGCCGTGCCCTGCACCAGCAGCGTCGAGTCACCGCTGACCGCCGCGGCCAGGTGCTCGGAGACCCAGGTCTTGGCGGTGCCCGGGACGCCGAGCAGGAGCAGGGCCCGGTCGGTGGCGAGGGTGCTGACGGCGACCTCGACGAGGCGGCGCGGGCCGACGTACTTCGGCGAGATCGCCGTGCCGTCCGGCAGGACGCCGCCGAGGAGATAGGTGGCGACGCCCCACGGCGACAGCTTCCAGCGGGCGGGGCGCGGCCGGTCGTCCTGCGCGGCCAGCGCGGCGAGTTCGTCGGCGAAGGCGTCCTCGGCGTGCGGACGCAACGTCTCCGCCGGCTCGTTCCCCATCGGATTCACGGACGTCGGATCTACGGACACAGACATGGCTGAGGCCCCCTCCAGCTCGGCCGGTTCGGATCTGGTGTCCACCGTGCACCACGCCACTGACAATGCGATCCGACCTGCGGAAACGTCCTCACGACCGCGTTCGCCGAGCGGTCGCCGGGCGCTCGTCGGACCGATTGTCAGTGGTGGGCTCTACCTTCGATGCCATGACTCAGCAGGGGGTGCGCTGGACCGCGGAACAGGTGCTGGCACTGGCGCCTGACTCCGCGTCACGCAAAGCGGGGAGCAAACTCGGCGCGGCCGGGCCGTGGTCGGGTACGGGCAGGTCGGAGGAGGGGGTGGTGTGGGGGCTGTGCGCGGGCAGCGGCGGCACGCCGTACCGGACGGTCGTGGACGTCCCGCACCCGGCCGCGGCCGCGTCGGGCCCGGCGTACAGGTGCAGTTGCCCGAGCCGCAAGTTCCCGTGCAAGCACGCGCTCGGGCTGTTGCTGCTCTGGTCGGCCGAGGGGGAGGGATCGGCGCCGGCGGGGCGGGCGCCGGACTGGGCCGAGCAGTGGATCGCCGACCGCAGGCGTACGCGGGAGAAGCGGGAGGCGGGCCCGGCGGATTCCGGGTCCGGGCCCGCCGACCCGGAGGGGGCGCGCCGCCGTGCGGAGCGACGCGCCGAGCGGATCACCGCGGGGGCGACGGAGCTGGAGGAGCGACTCGCCGATCTCCTGCGCTCCGGCCTGGCCACGGCCGAGCAGTCGGGGTACGGGCTGTGGGAGGAGACGGCGGCCCGCATGGTCGACGCCCAGGCCCCCGGACTCGCCTCGCGCGTACGGGAGTTGGGGGCGATCCCGGCGTCCGGTCCCGGCTGGCCGGTGCGGCTGCTGGAGGAGTGCGCGCTGCTCCACCTCCTCGACCAGGGCTGGCTGCACCGCGAGCGGCTGCCGGCCGCCCTGGCGGCCACGGTCCGCACCCGCGTGGGCCTGCCCTCCGCACCGGAGGGCCCACGGCTGCGGGATCACTGGCTGGTGGTCGCCCAGTACGACACGCAGGACCCGAAACTGACGACCCGCCGCATCTGGCTGCACGGCGCCGCCTCCGGCCGCACCGCGCTCCTCCTCTCCTACGGCGCCGCGGGCCGCTCCCCGGAGCTCACGCTTCCCGTCGGCCTCGCCCTGGACGCCGAGCTGTCCGCACACCCGGGATCCGGACAGCAACGGGCCTCGCTCGTCGAGCAGTTCGCGCCGCCGATGCCCACCGACGCCCGCCCTGCGGGCCTGACGACGTCCGAGGCGACCGCCCGCTACGGCGAGGCCCTGCGCCACGACCCGTGGCAGGACTCGGTCCCCCTCACCCTGACCGATGTCGTCCCCACCCCCGACGGCGACTCCTGGCAACTGGCGGACGCCGACGGCGACACGGCCCTGCCGCTCACCCCCGCGGCCTCCCGCGCCGGCCTGTGGCGTCTGGTCGCCCTCTCGGGCGGCGCCCCCGTCAGGGTCTTCGGCGAGTGCGGCCACCGCGGCTTCACCCCGCTGACGGCCTGGCCGACCGGGCCGGGAGAGCCGGTGCGCCTGTGCTGACCGAACCCCGCGCACGACGACCACGGCAACAGAAGGGAGCCTCATGAACGCCACCCCGCCCGGGCCCCGGCCACCGGCCTGGGAGGACCTGGTCACCGCCGCCCTCCTCGGCACGGACCGGCGTACGCCCCCGGGCGCCGCGCCCGGCCGGAACGCGCCGACCGCTCTCCTGGACGCGGCAGCCGCGGAGACCGTACGCCGACGGGCCGGTCTGCGCCCGGGCCGGGCGGCCCCCCTCCCGGAGCCGACCGCCGAGGACCCGCGCCCGGCGCTGCCCACCGCGGCGGCCCGCAGACTCGCCCTGCTCCTGGCCGACCGCTCCGGCACCGGCGGAGGCGGCCGCCGCGGCACGGCGCCGGATCTGATGGAACTGCTGCCCCAATGGCTGACCGCGGTGAACGCGCGCGGATTCGCCGCACCGGCCGAGTCCCTGCCCGCACTGCTCGACGCGGCCCGCGGGCGTACGGACCTGCGGCCCGCGGCGCTGGAGTTCGCCGGCCCGCGCGCCCTGTGGCTGGCCCGACTCAACCCGGACTGGCGGTTCGCCCTGCGCGGGGCCCCGGGCGCCGGCCCGGCGCTGCCGGGGCCCGAGGACGCCCGACGCACCGAAAAGCTCTGGCAGGAGGGCCTGTTCGCCGAGCGGGTCGCCCTCCTGGCGTCGATCCGCTCCCGCGACCCGGACGCGGCCCGCGAGCTCCTGGCGGCCACCTGGCCGACGGAACGCGCCGAGGACCGGCTGATGTTCCTCGACTCGCTGCGCACCGGCCTCGGCGCGCGGGACGAGCCGTTCCTGGAACAGGCGCTGGCGGACCGCAGCCGCAACGTGCGGGCGACGGCCGCGGAGTTGCTGTCGGCGCTGCCGGGCTCGGCAC
Organism: Streptomyces sp. NPDC051677; assembly: GCF_044453465.1. Classification (NCBI taxonomy): domain Bacteria; kingdom Bacillati; phylum Actinomycetota; class Actinomycetes; order Kitasatosporales; family Streptomycetaceae; genus Streptomyces; species Streptomyces sp. NPDC051677. Next base: position 188,026 of record NZ_JBITCT010000014.1, on the reverse strand, counting down.
TCGCCGCGCGGATGGCGGTCCGGGCCGGCGCGTGCGTGGCCGTCGACCACACCCAGGACACGCTCACGCTGCTCGTGGAGGCGCCCCACGAGTGCGACCCGGCCATGGAACGCGACGGCGTGTCGGCCAAGGCCCCGCCCGGTCGGGGCGAACGGTCCTGGTGGCTCGGCCAGTTGGTCGAGGCGGCCCCGCTCGCCACCTGGCCGACGCGCCTGGGCGGCCGTACTCCGGAGCAGATCGTGGCGCTGCCGGTGGCCGACGGCTGGCTCGACGAACTGCACGCGGCGTGGTGCCGGGCCGCCGTTCGACAGCGGGACGCCGGCTGGGCGCGAGCGCTGCTCGGCGCGCCGTCGGCGCCCGGTGCGGGCGGCCCCGGCGCGGTCTCCCTCGCCGAGCGGGCGAAACTGCTGAGCACGCTGCCGGTGGCCGAACGGGCGCAATGGGTGGCCGGTTTCATCGCGGCGCACGGTCTGTCGGAGGCGTTCCAACTGCTCGGCGTGTGCGCCGTCCCGTGGGCCGCGCCGCTCGGCCGGGCCGTGGTCGACGCACTCAACATCGCGCGGGACGCGGGCAGTTATCCCTGGAGCTTCAGCGGCGTGATGGGCCTGGCCGAACGCTGCCTCGACCCCTCGGAAGCAAGCCGCCTCGACGCCCTCCTGACCACGCCGGACGACCCGGAGGACGCCTCCCCCGGCGCCGCCGGCTACTGGTCGGAAGCATTCCAACGACTGGCGAGAACGCTGAGACTGAGAGCGGTGATGACCCAGGAGCTGGGGCGTCCAGCCCGTCCGGCGTCCGAGGACGAGTCCCCTTGAGGGTCGAACGGGGGCTGGGGCCCAGCCCCCAGACGGGCGGGCGCACAAGCCAGGCGCACGAGGACCGGCTAAGCCCCCGCAGGCTGCCGCACGTTCGCCCGAACCCAGTCCACGATCGACGCGGTGGTCGCCCCCGGAGTGAAGATCTCCGCGACCCCCTTCTCCTTCAACGGCGCGATGTCCGCCTCCGGGATGATCCCTCCGCCGAAGACCAGGATGTCCGCCGCGTCCCGCTCCTTGAGCAGCTCGATCACCGCGGCGAAGAGCGTGTTGTGGGCCCCGGACAGAATGGACAGCCCGATCGCGTCGGCGTCCTCCTGGATCGCGGTGTCCACGATCTGCTCGGGCGTCTGGTGCAGCCCGGTGTAGATGACCTCCATACCGGCGTCACGCAGCGCCCGCGCGATCACCTTGGCCCCACGATCGTGGCCGTCGAGCCCCGGCTTGGCCACCACCACGCGGATCGGACCGGCTGCCACACCCATCACTGCCTCCATGAAGCGACTACGTCCATCCTCAACGGCACGGACACCCCGTGCCAGACCGCCCGGGGAAGTGAACGAACGTTATCGCCAGCATCCCGCAACCGGCAGTTTCACGGTGCGGACCGAGGGGGAAATCACACGGAGGGACACACTTTCACCGCGCACTTGTTCCCCCGCGCCATGGGGGAGCAGTCGCACCGGGAGCCGCGACGAGGTCGCCGTACCGCCGTGCCACGGGCCGCGTGGCGTGGCGGTACGGCGCATCGGAAGGCACGATGGTCATGTAGGGCAGGTAGGCACGACAGCGGGGAGCCTCGCGCCACACCGGCAGGGATCCTCGTCACGTCATCGGCGTCACGGGTGTCACACCCCCGCCGTGCACAGGACGCACGGCACGCACCCCACACGCCGCAGCCGCGCCCGCTCGACACCCTCTCGTGCCCGATCGACCTCCTCCACCGCGACTTTCACGAGGGCACACGGGGGACAGAGAAGTCCTCAGCGTGCCGACAGGAGGTCGGCCATGAAGGTCACACGGGCACTGCAGCCCTTTCTACCGCCGTACCGGCATCTGCTGCCGGACCTGCCGACCCTTCGGAACTTCCCCAACCTCTCGAACTTCGCGACCATCCCCAACATCTCCAGTCTCCCCAGCCTTCCGAGCAGGCTGGCCGGGCTCTCCATGACGCTCGTCAAGGCGACCGCGCTGGACCTCGCGATCCTCGCGGGCCATCTGCTCCTCTACCCCTCCGGCATCGCCCAGGAGCGCCGCGCCGCGGTTCGGCCCGCGCTCCCCAGGGCCGCCGGCGTCGCGGACCCCGCCCAGCTGCCCGCCCAGGTCGGCCCGCCTCCGGTCGTCCTGCTGCACGGGTTCATAGACAACCGTTCCGTGTTCGTCCTGCTGCGCCGCAGTCTCGCCCAGCACGGCAGGCACCGGGTGGAGTCGCTCAACTACTCGCCGCTGACGTGCGACATCCGCACGGCGGCCGAGCTGCTCGGCCGGCACATAGAGGAGATCTGCGAGCGCACCGGAAGCCGGCAGGTCGACGTGGTCGGACACAGCCTGGGGGGCCTGATAGCCCGCTATTACGTGCAGCGGCTGGGCGGTGACGTCCGCGTCCGGACGCTCGTCACGCTGGGCACCCCGCACTCGGGGACCCGGGTGGCGCCGCTGGCGAACGCTCACCCGATCGTGCGGCAGATGCGCCCCGGGTCGGAGGTGATCGAGGAGCTCGCCCGGCCCGCGCCGGGTTGCCGTACGCACTTCGTCAGCTTCTGGAGCGATCTCGACCACCTGATGGACCCGCTGGAGAGCGCCTGCGTCGACCACCCCGACCTGCTGGCGCAGAACGTGCGGGTGACCGGCATCGGCCACCTCGCCCTGCCCGTGCATCCGGCCGTCGCGACGGGCATCCGCCAGGCCCTCGACGCGAGCCCCGACGCGGCGCACCCGGGAGCATCCGCCGGCGCTCGCACCGGCGGCCTCACCGTGGCCTGATCGCGCCCCGACAGCCGTGCCACGAGCGTCCGACACCCCTCCGTCATCGAACGCTATTCGAACGTAGGGCCAAACCCGCGCCCGCCGTCCCCCGAAACACGGCCGAATGCCCCTTTCCTGCGAGCACGAAACCTGCAGAAGATTGTCGTGCCCGCGTACCGACGGGTACAGTCGCCGCACTGCTCTGGCAGCCCCTGTTGTCGGCGAAAGAGAAGTTGGTGAACGACCGTCACCCGTCGGGGATGATGACCCCCCCGGCCCCGGCTTCCGACGCCGCTTCGGCGCACTACGCGTCGTACGGCACCCAGGAAGCCCCGTACGACGGCTTCACCCCGTACCACGGCCAGGAGACCGGTGTTTTCGACGCCGGCGCCCACCCGACCGGGCACTTCCCGGCGGCCGACCCCCTCTTCTGCGAGTTCCCGGGCGACAGCGGGACCGGCGCGTACGACAGCACCCACTGGAGCACCGGCAGCCACCAGGCCCTGCACTACGACGGGTACGCGGCCCAGCACCACGCCGCCTACGACTCGGGCGTGTACGACGCGACCACCTGGTCCACCGACCAGCACCACCACCTGGCCGCCGTCCCCCAGCAGGCGACGGCACCCGATGCCAGCGGGCAGTGGGACGCCGCGGCATGGCTGCAGCCCGACCAGTCCGCAAGCCCGGCCGACCAGACCCAGCAGTGGGAATGGGGCACGCAGGCCTTCGACACCGGCGCGTACGACGCCACGCAGTGGAACGCAGACGGCAGCGAGAACACCTCCGCCGAGGCCGCCGACGAGTACGAGCAGCAGGCCGAGGTCCCGTTCGACCAGCAGGCCACCGCCACCTTCCAGCACCTCGGGTCCGACGAACCCGCCCCGGCCGAGGGCGAGTCGCCCGCCAGCGACCCGCTTCTGCTCCTCGACGACCAGGAGGAGGCCGCCCCCGCCCCGCTCGGACGGGCGGCCGCCCGCAACGCGAACCGCTCCCGGCGCCGTATGCCCGCGAAGCGCTCCGCCCTGCTGACCGTGGCCGTGCCCTCGGCCTGCGTGATGGGCGTCGCCGGGATCGCCGCGGCCTCGGTCGGCACGCTGACCGGCGGCGAGGGCAAGGACACCACGGCGTCCGCGCCGGACGCTCAGCCGGTGAAGCCGTCCGCCGCCAACAACAAGCTGGACGCCCAGCTCGCGACCCTCAGCGCCGGGGCCGACGACTTCGCCGACCGGGCCAGCCGGACGCAGGAACGCATCGACCTCAAGGAGCAGCAGGAGGCCGAGAAGAAGAAGGCGGCGGCGGAGGCGGCCCGCAAGGAGCGGCTGCGCCCCAAGTACGCCCTTCCGGTCGCCCAGCACGGCCTCAGCGCCTACTTCGGCCAGGCCGGCATCAACTGGATGTCCCAGCACACCGGCATCGACTTCCCCGTCTCGTACGGCACGACGGTGATGGCGGCGACCGACGGCACCGTGCGGACGCAGTGGAACAGCGCCTACGGCAACATGCTGATCCTCACGGCGAAGGACGGCACGGAGACCTGGTACTGCCACCTCTCCAGCTACCGCGTCTCCTCCGGTACGACCGTGCAGGCCGGCGACCCGATCGCCTACTCCGGCAACTCCGGCAACTCCACCGGACCACACCTGCACTTCGAGGTCCGGCCCGCGGGCGGCTCGGCCATCGACCCGCTGCCGTGGCTGCGCAGCCACGGACTCAACCCGACGTAAGCGACCGCGACCAGGCAACTCGCCTGCGGGCCGCCGACGTCGGGCCTTCTCGCGTCTAGAGCTTCTCCACCGGCGCGTACCGCAGCAGCAGCCGCTTCGGCTTGGTGTCGCCGAAGTCGACCGTGGCCTCCGCATTCGCGCCCGTGCCCTTCACGCCGACGACCGTGCCGAGTCCGAACTGGTCGTGGGTGACGCGGTCGCCGACGGTCAGCGCGACCACCGGCTTCTCCGCCGTCCGGCGGGTCGCGAAGCCGGACGCGCCCGCGGCCGAGGAACGCGAGCGGGACGAGGACAGCGAGGCGGCCACCCCGGACACCGGGCCGGAGGACACGGGCGCGGTCGCCCCCGTCCGCTTCCAGTCCACGTGCGTCGCCGGGATCTCCTCCAGGAACCGGGACGGCGGGTTGTACGACGGCTGCCCCCAGGCGCTGCGCAGCGACGACCGGGTGAGATACAGCCGTTCACGCGCGCGCGTGATGCCCACGTACGCGAGCCGGCGCTCCTCCTCCAGCTCCTTGGTCTGGCCGAGGGCGCGCATGTGCGGGAAGACGCCGTCCTCCATGCCGGTGAGGAAGACGACCGGGAACTCGAGGCCCTTGGCGGTGTGCAGGGTCATCAGGGTGATGACGCCCGAGCCGTCCTCCTGCTCGTCGGGGATCTGGTCGGAGTCGGCGACCAGGGCGACCCGCTCCAGGAAGTCGGAGAGCCCGGGCGGCGTCGCGCCCTCGCCCTCCCCCGCACCGGATTCCTGCTCGAACTCCAGGGCCACCGCGGCGAGTTCCTGGAGGTTCTCGATACGGGTCTCGTCCTGCGGGTCGGTGGAGGCCTGCAACTCGGCGAGGTAGCCGGTGCGTTCGAGCACCGCCTCCAGGACCGTCGCGGGCCCCGCGCCCGACTCGACGATCGTACGGAGCTCGTCCATCAGCGCGTTGAACCGCTTCACGGCGTTCGTCGACCGCGAGGCCATGCCGTAGGCCTCGTCGACGCGCTGCAGCGCCTGCGGGAAGCTGATCTTCTCGCGCTGGGACAGGGCGTCGATCATCGCCTCGGCGCGCTCGCCGATGCCGCGCTTGGGCACGTTGAGGATCCGGCGCAGCGGCACCGAGTCCTCCGGGTTGGCCAGCACACGCAGGTAGGCCAGGACGTCCCGGACCTCCTTGCGCTCGTAGAAGCGGACGCCGCCGACGACCTTGTAGGGCAGGCCGACCCGGATGAAGATCTCTTCGAAGACACGGGACTGGGCGTTGGTGCGGTAGAAGACGGCGACGTCACCGGCCTTCGCGTCGCCCGCGTCCGTCAGTCGGTCTATCTCGTCGGCGACGAACTGCGCCTCGTCGTGCTCGGTGTCGGCGACATAGCCGGTGATGCGCGCGCCGGCGCCCGCGTTGGTCCACAGGTTCTTGGGGCGGCGGGACTCGTTGCGCTCGATGACCGCGTTGGCGGCGGACAGGATCGTCTGCGTGGAGCGGTAGTTCTGCTCCAGCAGGATCGTCGTCGCGTCCGCGTAGTCCTCCTCGAACTGGAGGATGTTGCGGATCGTCGCGCCCCGGAAGGCGTAGATCGACTGGTCGGCGTCACCGACGACGCAGAGCTCGGCGGGCGGCACGTCGTACTCGTTCACCGGCACGTCGACGGGGTGCTCGGAGGTGCCGACCAGCTCCCTGACCAGGGCGTACTGGGCGTGGTTGGTGTCCTGGTACTCGTCGACGAGGACGTGGCGGAAGCGGCGGCGGTAGTGCTCGGCGACGTCCGGGAAGGCGCGCAGCAGGTTGACCGTCGTCATGATCAGGTCGTCGAAGTCGAGGGCGTTCGCCTCGCGCAGCCGCGACTGGTACATGGCGTAGGCCTGGGCGAGGGTCTTCTCGAAGCCGTCGGCGGCCTGGGCGGCGAAGTCCTCCTCGTCGATCAGCTCGTTCTTGAGGTTGCTGATCTTGGCGCTGAAGGACTTGGGCGGGTAGCGCTTGGGGTCGAGGTCCAGGTCACGGCAGACCAGGGCCATCAGGCGCTTGGAGTCGGCGGCGTCGTAGATCGAGAACGACGACGTGAAGCCGAGCTTCTTGCTCTCCCGGCGCAGGATGCGCACGCACGCGCTGTGGAACGTCATCACCCACATCGCGTTCGCGCGCGGGCCGACGAGCTGCTCGACGCGCTCCTTCATCTCGCCCGCGGCCTTGTTGGTGAAGGTGATCGCGAGGATCTGCCCCGGGTGGACGTTGCGCTCGGCCAGCAGGTGGGCGATGCGGTGGGTGAGCACGCGCGTCTTGCCGGAGCCGGCGCCGGCCACGATGAGCAGCGGGGTGCCGGCGTGGACGACCGCCGCGCGCTGGTTTTCGTTCAGCCCCTCCAGGAGCGCCGCCGCGTCCAGCGCCGGGCGCGGGGCGCCGTCGCGGTAGTAGGCGTCCCGGTCCGGGGGCACGTCGAACTTCCCGCCGAACAGATCGTCCGGAACCGACTCCGGTCCGTGATCGTCCTCGGGCGGCGGCGGGGGTTCGTCCTCGTGGGCGCGGGGGCCCTGGAGGTCCGCCAGGAAGCTGTCGTCAAAGAGGCTGCTCATCGCTCTCCGAGTCTAGGGGGCGCCACTGACAACCGGCCGCCCTCCCGGAAACATCCCCCACTCACCCTCCGGCAGACCGCCGTCACGATCCGCGACGGACATGGTCGAAGCACGAGACCACAGCCCGAGGTCACGAAGACGTATCGGGCATATCACCCATCAACCTTCACACGGGCCACACGAGTTGGCTACCGTGCCGGACAGGCCGTACGACCCGCACCGGCGAACCCCGCCGGGCCGCGCGGCCTCCGCCGAATCCGACGCGCCCGCTCGCGCCAGCCGGAGCCGGGGACCCACCGAAACCCTGGGGTGAATCGGCCCAACTCCCTCTCGGGGAGGCGGCCGTAGGGCAACCCTTCCGATGATCTACCCGCCCGAACCCGACAGCTAACCCGGTAGGCGGAGCACTGGAAGGAGTCGCCTCCCTTGGCGTCGCAGCACCGCAAGCCGCGCTCCGCGGGCCCGCGCGTGGCAGGCATCCGCACGCCCGCTCTCGCCACCGCCGCGCTCACGTCCGTGGCCCTGCTCTCCCAGACGGCGAACGCGACCCCGTCGGACGACGGCAAGCCCAGCCTGGAGGAGGTCGAGAAGAAGGTCGACGACCTCTATCGCCAGGCGGAGTCGGCCACCGAGAACTACAACGCCGCCAAGGAGAAGACGACCAAGCAGCGCAAGCGGGTCGACAACCTCCTGGACGACGTCGCGCAGCGCACCCAGAAGCTCAACGAGGCGCGGGAGGAGCTGGGTTCCTATGCCGCGGCCCAGTACCGCACCGGCGCCTCCGCCCCCGACACGGCGACCTTCCTGCTCGCGGACACCCCGCAGGACTACTTCGACCAGAACCAGCTGATGAGCCGGCTGACCGACCGCCAGAAGGGTGCGGTCGACGACTTCGTCACCGAGCAGTCGGCGACGATGCAGAAGCGCCGGGAGGCCACGGAGAGCCTCGCATCGCTCACCGACACGCAGAGCGACCTGAAGACCGCCAAGGCCACCGTCCAGAAGAAGCTCGGCGACGCGCGCGAGCTGCTGTCCCAGCTGACGGCCCAGGAGAAGGCCCGCCTCGCGGCGATCGAGACGCAGAAGCGGGAGGAGGCCGCCCGGCAGGCGGCGGAACTCGCCCGACAGCAGGCCGCGGACCAGGCCGCGGCGCAGCAGGAGAGCGGCGCGGGCTCGTCGAGCACGGAGACCGGGACCGGGACCGGGTCCACCTCCCCTGCGGACTCCTCGTACGCCACCAAGGCCGAGAAGGCGCTCGCCTTCGCCCGCGCGCAGATCGGCAAGCCGTACGTCTGGGGCGCCACGGGCCCCGACTCCTACGACTGCTCCGGCCTCACCCAGGCCGCCTGGAAGGCCGCCGGCGTCACCCTCCCGCGCACCACCTACGACCAGGTGAACGCCGGCACCACGGTCTCCCTCGCCGATGCCCAGCCCGGCGACCTGGTCTTCTTCTACGACGACGTCAGCCACGTCGGCGTCTACATAGGCAACGGCATGATGATCCACGCCCCGAAGCCGGGCGCCTACGTCCGCGAGGAGTCGATCTACTACGCCGGCGAGTCGATCATCCACAGCGTGGTACGCCCGGCTTGAGCACAGACGTGCGCGCGTAGGCGAGCCGCTTCCGGTGGGGCACGCGCGCGTGGCCTGCGTGGCGGACACGCGCGCGTGAGCGTCGCGGCGGGCGCACGCGCGCGTGGGGTTCGTTCGCGAAGGCGGAGGCGAAGGCGGAGTCGGGCAGTGGGCTTCGCCGCCGGCGGGGGCGAGGGCCGGCCACGCTGAGCGGCGGCGTGGCACGACCCGCGCCTGCACGGGCCCCCGGACACCCCGCGCCCCCGGACACCCCGCGCTCACGGCCTCCCCGCGCGCCCCTGCTCCGCGCCTGCACCCGCGCGTAATTCTGGCCGCCCGCGCGCGTGCCCCGCTCGTGGGGTGTGGCGTGCTCCTTAGCATCGGGCGCATGCCCGGCTCCTCGGCTCGTCCCTCGCCCGCGCCCTCTCCCGGCTCCGCTCTGCGCCTCTGGTGGGCGCGGCGGCCACCGGCGGCCGGGGCCGCGGTGCTGGCGACCGGGATCGTGTCGATCGGCCTGCACCTCACGGGATACGACGTCCTGTCCCGCGTCACCCTGGCGATGACGGGCGTGGCGTGGGCGGCGCTGGCGGCGGACTTCGTCGTCCGGCTGCTGCGGCAGCGCGAGCGGTGGCTGGCCGAGGCGGGCACGCCGGGTGCGCTGACCGCCGTGGCGGCGACGACCGTGCTCGGCACCGGCGTCTGCGCGCTCGGCCGGCGGACCCTGGCCGAGGCGCTGCTGGCGCTGGCCGCGGTGCTGTGGCCCGTGCTGCTCGTGACCGTCGTACGGCGGTGGCGGCGGGGCATGCCGGGGGCGGTGTTCCTGTGCTGCGTGGCCACGCAGGGACTCGCCGTGCTCGGAGCGGTCCTCGCCGAGGCGGAGTCCGCGGCCTGGCTCGCGCACACCGCGCTCGTGCTGTTCTGGCTCGGGATCGCGCTCTACTGCGGCGCCCTGGCCCTGTTCGACCTGCGTCAGGTGGCCAAGGGCCCCGGGGACCAGTGGATCGCGGGCGGCGCCCTCGCCATCTCGGCGCTCGCCGGGGCGAAACTCCTCGCGGCCGACGACGGGGGCCTGTACCTGTGGAACGGCGACGACACCGGCGTGCTGCGCACGGTGACCGTCACGCTGCTGGTGCTCGACCTGGCCTGGTGCGCACTCCTGCTCGTGGCCGAGGTGCGGTGGCCCCGGCCGCGCTACGACGTGCGCCGTTGGGCGACGGTGTTCCCGATCGGGATGACAGCAGCGGCGACCCTGTCCGTGGCCGCCGCCGTCGACGTCCCGGCGCTCAAGGGACCGGGGCAGGTGCTGCTGTGGGTGGCGGTGGCGGCGTGGCTGACCGTCGCCGCTCTGGCACTCGCCGCGGGCCGTGCCTCCGTCAGGTCCAGAGCACCGCGATGAAGACGTTCGCCACGGTCAGCAGTCCGACCAGGCCGAACAGGGGCTTCTCCACCTTCTCGTCGTCCCGCTTCACATAGACGAGGCCGAGGATCACGATCAGCAGCGCCAGCTTCACACCGATCTTGATGTTGTTGACGTGCTGGTCGTCTGCCTGGTTGAGGCCGACCAGGATCACGCCGGTGACCAGCATCGTCGCCGCGCCGTGCAGCATCGCGGGAACGAACCGTGCCGTGCCCTGGCCCATCGCCTTCATCTGTGTGAGAAAGCCGCCCAGGAGCGCGGCGATGCCGATGATGTGCAGACCGACGAAAAGATGGATGAGTACGTCCATGAAGCCGGATGCTAATCAGCCGCCTCCGAGCCGCCCGACACCGGCCCTCCCTACGGCATGTGCATATATGCGCTCCATAGCACCCGCCGGTCCGAAGATGTCCCGGAATCACCGCTTCGGTCAGCGCGCCGCGCGAACCCGACGCACCCGGCCCGGATTGTCGGACACATACGGTCACCCGGCAGTCCGCTCACGTCACTTCCGTACTTCGCGTTACCGACGCGACATAAACCGGCCTAGCGTCCTCCCCCAGGTGACCGGCTCCCCACCGCCGCCCGGGCCAGGGGCGGCAGTCGGCCATCACCGCCGAGAAGTCCGGCGGCGCGCCCCGCTCCCCCGTGCGGGCCGTCGCCGGACGCGTCAGCCGCTCCCCGAGGCCGTCCGTCCGCTCCCCCCACGACGGTCACCCGGTAGCCGTGCGGAGGACGGACGAGGCGGTCGTACGAAAGGACGTGCAGTCCCAGTGGCAGCGCACCGCAAGCCCCGACAGCGCTCACTCGGCGGCCAGACGGCCCGTACGGCGTTCACCCTCGCCCTCGCGGGCGCGGCGACGGCGACGGCCTTCGACGGGACCGGACAGGCCGAGCCGAACCTGACTGCGGCCCAGGTCAAGGCGAAGGTGGCCAAGCTGTACCAGGAGGCGGAGGAAGCCACCGAGAAGTACAACGGCGCGCAGGAGAAGGCGAAGTCGGCCGAGCAGCGGCTGGCGACCCTGCGTGACGAGGCGGCACGCAAGGAGGAGAAGCTCAACTCGGCGCGGGAGGCGCTGGGTTCGATGGCGGCGGCGCAGTACCGCAGCAGCGGGCTCGACCCTGCCGTGCAGCTGGCCCTCTCCGACGACCCCGACCGGTACCTGGACGGCGCCGCCTTCGCCGAACGGGCCGGCGACCGCCAGTCCGCCGCCGTCGCCGGGGTCCGTAGACAGCTGCGGGAGATCGAGCAGCTGCGCGGCGCCGCGCGCGTCGAACTGACCTCGCTCAAGACGCGTCAGGCCGAGCTGAGGACGCACAAGAAAACGATCACCGGCAAGCTCGGCGCGGCACGCCGCCTGCTGTCCCAGCTGACGGCGGCGGAGCGGTCCCGGATCGGCGAGGAAGCGGGCGGCACCGCCGCGGGCGACCGCGCCTCACGCGCCGCGGCGACCGGCCGCGCCGACCTCCAGGCACCCGGCTCCACCACCGCCGAAGCCCCCAACTCCCGTGCGGCGGCCGCCGTCTCCTACGCCTACTCCAAGCTCGGCAGCCCTTATGTGTGGGGCGCGACCGGGCCGAACGCCTTCGACTGCTCGGGCCTCGTCCTGGCCTCGTACCGCTCCGCCGGTGTCTCCCTCCCCCGTACGACCTACGCCCAGATCGGCGCCGGGCAGCGGATCTCCCGCTCCGAACTCCTCCCGGGCGACCTGGTGTTCTTCTACTCCGGCATCACCCACGTCGGTCTCTACATCGGCAACGGCCAGATGATCCACGCACCGAACCCGTCGGCCCCGGTGCGCGTGGCACCGATCGACGAGATGCCGTTCGCGGGCGCGACCCGAGTGGTCTGAGGCCTCGGTTCCTCAGCCGTGACCGTCACCCGGCGGCGCCCCGTCCGTCACACCAGCCGCCGTGCCGTGGCCCACCGGGTCAGTTCGTGACGGTTGGACAGCTGGAGCTTGCGCAGCACCGCCGAGACATGCGACTCGACCGTCTTGACGGAGATGAAGAGCTGCTTGGCGATCTCCTTGTAGGCGTAACCACGGGCGATGAGCCGCAGGACCTCGCGCTCACGCTGGGTGAGACGGTCCATGTCCTCGTCGACCGGCGGCGCGTCCGTCGAGGCGAACGCGTCGAGGACGAACCCGGCGAGACGCGGCGAGAACACGGCGTCGCCCTCCTGCACCCGGAAGATGGAGTCGACCAGGTCGGTCCCGGTGATCGTCTTGGTGACATAGCCTCGGGCGCCACCGCGGATCACCCCGATCACGTCCTCCGCCGCGTCCGACACCGACAAGGCGAGGAAGCGCACCGGCTGCTCGGCGTCGGCCATCAACGGGGCGCAGCGGCGCAGCACTTCGACCCCGCCGCCGCCCGGCAGGTGGACGTCGAGCAGGACGACCTCGGGCCGGGTCGCGGTGATGACGGTGACCGCCTGGTCGACGTCCGCCGCCTCACCGACGACCTCGACGCCGGTCTGCTCGGTCTGGCCGATCTCGGCCTGGACGCCCGTACGGAACATCCGGTGGTCGTCGACGAGGACCACGCGCACGTGGCGCCCGCCCGTGCCGTCGCCGGAGGCCTTCGCCGGCTCGGCCGGCTCCGCTGCCCCCGCCGCCCCCGCCGTGCCGTTCGTCTCGGTCGGATCGTTCTCGGTCGGATCGCTCATGACGTCTTCTCCGCCCTCTCCATCTCCAGCTCGACCTCCGTGCCGCCGCCCGGGACCGCCCGCAGCCGCGCCGTGCCGCCGTTGCGCTCCATGCGGCCGATGATCGATTCTCTAACGCCCATGCGGTCGGCGGGTATCGAGTCGAGGTCGAAGCCGGGTCCGCGGTCACGGACGGACACGAAGACCGTCCTGCCCTCGACTTCGGCGTAGACCTGCACGGCGCCTCCCTCGCCACCGTACTTGGCCGCGTTCACCATCGCCTCGCGCGCGGCCTGCATCTGTGCGCCGACCCCGTCGTCGAGCGGGCAGTCGCCGACGACCACGACCTCGATGGGGACGCCGTGCTTGTCCTCGACCTCGGCCGCGTTGCGCCGCACCGCGTCGGCGACCGTGGTCGGCTCGTCGACCTCCTCCTTGCCGGTGCCCTCGGGTTTGTAGAGCCAGGTGCGCAGGTCGCGCTCCTGGGCGCGGGCGAGGCGGCGTACCTCCCCCGCGTTCTCCGCGTTGCGCTGGATCAGGGTCAGGGTGTGCAGCACCGAGTCGTGGACGTGAGCGGCGACCTCGGCGCGTTCCTGGGCGCGGATGCGCATCAGGCGTTCCTCGGAGAGGTCCTGTGTCATACGGACCAGGTAGGGACCGGCGAGGAGCGTGATGCCGACGATCACGGCGAGCGCCGCCTGCAGGACGGAGCCGAGGTGGGCGGCGGAGCCCTGCAGAACGAAGGTGCCGGAGACGCCGGCGGTGACCAGCAGGACACCGGCGCCCGCGCGCAGCAGCGTGAGGGTACGGCGTCTGCGGCCGACCTCGACCCAGCGGGCCCGCCGCGCGTTGTCCGCCTGACGCCAGACGAGGGCGACGCCCGCGCCGACGAGGACGGCGGGCAGGAGGTAGGCCTTGGCGCCGCTGCCCAGGTTCACGTTGCCCACGAAGACCATGGCGACGACGACCATGAGGAGCAGGGCGACGATCTGCCCCTTGTCCGGCTTGCGGGCGACGAGTCTGCGGCGGCCGTCGGGCGCCGTCTCGGTGGCGACGAACGCCGGCGGTTTCTGGTCGCCGACACCGCCTATCCCGAGCGGCACGAAGAACCAGAAGGCCGCGTAGAGCAGGGCGCCGAGGCCGTCCGCCATGAACAGGCCGACGAAGACGAGCCGCACCCACACCACAGGCAGCCCGAGATGCCCGGCGAGCCCTCGCGCCACGCCACCCAGCCAGCGTCCGTCGCTGCTGCGGTAGAGCTTGCGCGGGGGCCGCGGTTCGACGAGTGGCGCTGCTGCGGCTTCCGGCATGCCAACGATGGTCACACGGGGGCCGTTGCCAGGCATCAGGGTTCATCCCCGAGACGCCCCTGATCTTCGAGGCCCTCGCAGGTCGAACACGTCCCCGGCCCCGGATCAGGGCCGATATCAGGGTCCGACCAGGGTCATTCCGACTGCCGCGAGGACGGCTCTCCCGCCACCATGGAGTCATGACAGATCACCAGCACGCCGCGGACGCCGTGCCCGACGGGGGCACCGCGCCCGACGCGGCCGCCCCGTCCTCCGGCGCCCCGGGCGCCGCGGGTGAGAACCCTCGCGCGCACGGGCGGGCGGGCGCGCACGGAAAGCAGGGAGGCCGTGAAGGACACGGCCCGTCCGAGGACACGGAGGCCAGGACGGCGGCCGAGGCGGCGGCCGAGGCCGCGACAGCCGCCTCCGCCGCCGCCAGGGCGCAGGCCGGCTCGACTGGCGGGGCAGCCGCCGAAGCAGTGGGCGCCACGGGAGCCGCCGAGATTCCGCCGAGATTCCGGCGGGACCGCGAGCACAAGGTGCTCGCCGGGGTGTGCGCAGGCCTCGGGCGGCACTGCGACATGGACCCGGTGATCTTCCGCATCACACTCGCCGTGCTCTCCGCGACCGGGGGCATCGGCCTCATCTTCTACGGCTTCGCCTGGCTCTTCGTCCCCTACTCCGACGACGGGCAGAACGAGGTGCGCAAGCTCCTGACCGGCCGGGTCGACGGCCAGGCCCTCGCGGCCGTGCTGTTCGCGCTGGTCGGCTGCGGGGTGTTCCTGACGATGCTGAACAACGGCAGCGTGCTGACCTTCGCCGTCGTCGTCTCCCTGCTCCTCGCGGGCGCCGGGTACTGGTCGCGGAACCGGGAGTCCTCCGACGCCGACCCGCTCTCCGCCCAGGCCGTGGCCGACGCCCCGCCGGAGGCCCAGGCGCCGCCGGCCCCCACCGGCTACCCGTCCTGGTGGCGTGACCCCATAGTCAAGGACGGCACGCACGACGGCGGCACAGGCTATCTGTGGGGGCCGTGGGACGCCCGCGGGCGGGACATCACGGAGACCGTCAACGTCGACCTGATCGGCCACACGCGCCGCCCGGAGGACATACGCACCCCGCGCGAGCGCTACGCCGGACCACGCGGGCCGCGCTGGATCGGCGGCTGGCTCTTCCTGCTGGCCATGGTCGCGGGCGGCCTCGTCAGCCGGCTCACCTGGGACGACCACCCGCTCGGCACCAGCCTGCAGGCCGGCCTGGCGGCGGCGCTCATCGTGCTCGGCGTGGGCATCGCGGTCAGCTCGTTCCTGGGGCGGACGGGCGCAGGCTCGGTGTTCCTGGCGATCGTCACGGCGGGCCTGCTGGCCGGCGCGGCCGTCGTGCCGAAGGACATCGGCACGCACTGGATCGACACGAGGTGGCAGCCCACGGCAGTGGCGGACGTCAGCCCGGCCTACGACCTGGGCACCGGCGACGGCACGCTGGACCTGTCCCGACTGGAACTGACAAAGGGGCAGACGGTGAGTACCAACGCCGAGGTGGGGGCGGGCCGACTGCGGGTGATCGTGCCGCCGGACGTGACCGTGAAACTGAGGATCGACGTGGGGTTGGGAGACATCCAGCTACCGGGTGACGACGAGAAGGACGTGGACGTGCAGCCGGGAAAGCACAAGGAGGTGACCCTGTCGCCGATCTCGGGCAGGACGGACGCCGGGACGATCGACCTCGACCTCCAGGTGGGAGTCGGACAGGCGGAGGTGGCCCGTGCTGCGTCATGAGTTCCGGCCCGGCAGGCTGGTCGCCGGCGCCTTCTTCGCCCTCGCGGGCGTCATCTACGCAGGTGGCGCGGGCGGCCTCTGGGAAACGCCGTGGTTCGTGGTGATCCCCGTCGTCGTGGCAGGCCTGTGTCTGGCGGGCGCGACGGGCGTCGTGGCCCGGACCATACGCAGACGACGCGCCCCGTCCCGCAACGCCACCGCAACCGAACCCAGAACCGGCACGAACACAACCCCCTGACCGCGGGGCCGCGAGGCCTGGGGGCCGCAGGGCAGCAGGACCACTGGGCCGCAGGGCCGCAGGACCACAAGGCCGCAGGACCACAGGACCACAGGACCGCAGGACCGCAGGACCGCAGGACCACAAGGCCGCAGGACCGCAGGACCGCAGGACCACAAGGCCGCAGGACCGCAGGACCGCAGGACCACAAGGCCGCAGGACCGCAGGACCACAGGACCACAGGGCCGCAGGGCCGCAGGACCGCAGGACCACAGGACCGCAGGACCACAGGGCCGCAGGGCCGCAGGACCGCAGGACCACAGGACCGCAGGACCGCAGGACCGCAGGACCGCAGGACCGCAGGACCGCAGGACCGCAGGACCGCAGGACCGCAGGACCGCAGGACCGCAGGACCGC